>CALPIR020000095.1 GCA_943323675.2 Chitinophaga pinensis
GCCTTTTTCTCTAGCTTGTTTTAAAAACAACGTTTCTTCAGGTAAATAGATTAAATCGTAAACTAAGTGTAAGTTGGTGATGTAGTTGTATGGTATAGCTGGAAAATCATCAACCAATGGAAACATACCTAGCGGAGTACAGTTAATAATAATTTGATGAGAACGTATGAATGATTTATCTAATTCTTCATACAGCATTCCTTCATCAGCTTTGCGGCTAACTTGCGTGTATTTAATGCCTAATTTATTTAAAACGTAATTTACAGCCTTTGATGCTCCACCTGTACCCAAAACCAATGCACTTTGATGCCAAGGTTTTAATAAAGGTAAAATGCTTTTTTCGAACCCAAATACATCTGTATTGTAACCAATCAGTTCATTTTGGGTAAATTTTATGGTATTAACAGCACCTATTTGTTGAGCAACAAGATCAAGGTGATTAAGGAAAGGAATAACTTGTTGCTTGAATGGGATTGTGACATTTAAACCATTTAAATCTAGATGGTTTTTAATTAACTCAGGGAATGTCTCTATGCTTTCTAAGGCAAAGTTTTGATAGATTGCATCAATTCCTTGCTCTGCAAATTTTTGGTTAAAATAATTTGCCGAGTTACTGTTTTTTAGCGGAAATCCGATTAAGCCATATCGTTGCATGTTATTATTTTGCTTTGCGATAAAAAATTATTTCTACCCTGCGGTTAATTGCTTTGTTTTTATCCGTTTGATTATCTGTAATTGGTTCTGAACTTCCTTTACCAATTGCAATGTATTTTGCGCACCTTAAATCAGCTTGTTCAAATAACTGCGTTAAATAGCTTGCTCTATTGTATGAAAGCAACTGATTACTATCTGCATTACCCGAATTGTCAGTATGGCCAATAACAACGATACTATCAAATGCAAATCGGCTTAAGCTATCGCATAGTTTTTTAGTTTTCACTAATTCTTTCTGGTTTAACGCATATAAATTACTTCCAAAATTAAATGTATAACTACGTGTAACGGCTTCATATTTTTTAGGCTTGGTTGATAAACTGCGCAGCGAGTAGGCCTCTAATAAAACACCACTATCATATTCGCAATCCTCTAAATCCACTACCATTATTTTTAAACGGTATGGTTTGCCTTTGGCTACGCGAACACCAGCGTACATTGGCTTTAAGAATCCATCAAACTCTAATACGTTGTAATAAGGGCTAGCAGGAGATGTATTGTCAATGTATAGTTCTGGGAGTTTAAGGTGATTAACATTATTTACGTTAATCATTTTTTTGTTGGGCAATACCGCTAAGTTTTTAGGTTTTGATTTAACAAACATTGGTTCTAATAACAATTGAAACATATCGTTAAATTCCTTGCCCACAAACTCTGGATATTCTTCGCTACCAAAAACAAATGCGAAACAAAGGCTATCACTATCAGGAATAAATTCAATTTCTAAAACAGCCCCATCACACTGTGGGGCTTTAGTTATCAAGTCCTCATCAAAAAAGAAATGATCGGAGAAGTTGGCCCCTGAATTTGGCCTTGAGTTGTTGCCAGCAATTAGCTCAACACGGCCTGTGCTTAACACAAGTCCTTTACTAAATCCGGTTATGCGATTTATATCCGTAAAAGTGCCAATTGCTTCTGAATGGCCCTTGTAGTTTACATTGGTAAGTTGTATGCCATCACCCAAAAAATAATTTTTAACTAACGATTGTACCTTATTTACATCACCCATCTCACTCACCTTAATCTGTGCCGACACAGTTAACGTAAACCAGATAAACAATATTAGTATTGGTATTTTTTGCACTGTGTAAAATGTAGCAAACGTTGTTGTAAATTATATGATGCTATTTTTCTATAAATTTAGGCACACGGAAATAATCGCTATCCTTTGCAGGGGCATTTTTTAATGCTTCCTCTTTGGTAATTGGATGATGAACTTCATCTGCTCGTAAAACATTTACTTCATTAGTCATAAAAATTAATGGTTCAATATGGTCAGTGTTTAGTTCATTTAACTTCTCTATAAATCCAGTTATTTTACTTAAGTCACCTTTAAGTTTTTCTTTTTCTTCGGCAGTAAACTCCAACTTAGCAAGGTCTGCTAATTTATCAATCATTTCATTGTTTATGTCCATACTCTGCTAGTTTATTCGCTATTAAATTGTGCACTTGAAGTTTAAGTGCAGGTATATCATCAATGGTTAATCCTTCTGTACTTATGGGTTGATGTACGTATTGAATTACCCTTCCAGGCATAAACCTAAACTTACCATTATCAGGTAATATTTTCCAATTGTTTATTATGGTAATGGGTAAAATTGCTGTTTGTGTTTCTACAGCTAGTTTAAATGCACCATCTTTAAATTTACCTAATTTTGGTGCATTGCTATGTATTGTTCCTTCAGGGAAAATAACAATGCTGCGTTTTTCTTTTTTTAATTGCTCAACAGCACGTTGGTATGCCTTGGCTGCATGACGTGGGTTTTTACGATCAACGGCAATATCAATGGTTCTGAAAAAAATACCAAAAACGGGTACATGCGCCAATTCTATTTTTGCCATAAAATTAAAATTGATTTTCAATTTTACGGTTAATGTAACTATATCTAGTTTGCTGGTGTGATTGGGTGCAATAACGTAGGCCTTGCCTTTGTGTTTAAAACGTTTTTCTTCAATTTGTTTAACAAAAATTGCTCCGCAAAAAAACAGCCAATGCCCCCAAACTTTGCGTAATTTATGGCCGTATTTGTACCATCTTGGATTACTTAATGTAATAGCAAAACCAGGGTATAAAACAATAAAGCCAATGGCTGTCATCAACCCGAAATAAATGGCTAAAACAAATTTTATGGCTTCAATTATTGATTTCAACTTGTGTGTTTAGTTAGTAAGGTATAAGTAAAAAGTTAATCGGTTGATTTTAACGTCCCCAAGTGTCTGGATTTTTTCTCCATTCAGCCAAAACGCTCATTTGTTCGGGCTCAATTAGATTTTTGCTTGCAGCAACTTCAACCAAAACATTATAATTACTTAATGAGAAGTATGGACACTGGGCTTCATCAAAAGCCAACTTGGCGGCATCAAACCCGTAGGTAAAAATAGATACCATACCTAAAACTTCGCAACCAAATTCGCGTAGTGATTGTATGGCTTGTAAACTGCTTTTGCCTGTTGATACCAGGTCTTCAACCACTACTACTTTTTGTCCAGGTTTAATATCTCCTTCTACTTGTTTGCCCATGCCATGCTTTTTAGCTTCAGAACGAACATAACCAAAGGGCAAATTAACTTCATCAGCTACTAGCGCTCCTGGGGCTATACCTGCAGTTGCAACACCAATGATGGCTTGAGCTTCTGGAAATTCGCTTTTTACCAATTCGCCCAAAGATGTTTTAATAAAATTGCGAACATGTGGGTGCGATAACGATAAACGATTATCACTATATATTGGCGATTTCCATCCGCTAGTCCAAGTAAATGGGGCATTAGGACTTAATTTAACCGCGTTAATTTCTAATAAATATTCCGCTATCTTCGCGGCTGTACTATCAACTTGTTGCATCACGCAAATGTATAAAATTTTCATTAACGATAAACCTTTCCTGTTAACATCAACAGATATTAATGATGCACGTTACAAAACATGCGCTAGAGTTACCTACGATCCGAGTAAAACGGCTCATTATTTAAAAGATTGTGAGGCAAAAAAACACACAGGTTTTGTATTAATTACAGATGACGTGGATTTTGCTTTGGCTGATGTATGCACGCATATGGCAGTTATTGAAGCCGCAGGTGGTGTGGTATTTAATAACAAAAACGAAGTATTGCTAATTAAACGTTTGGGCAAATGGGATTTACCTAAAGGTAAAATGGAAGGCGAGGAGTTGCCCGAAGAAAGTGCTGTACGCGAAGTAATGGAAGAGTGTGGTATTGATGGATTGACTATTTCAGGAAAATTACCATGCACTTACCACGTTTATAAAATGCACAATTTTAATTTTTTGAAAATTACGTATTGGTATAAAATGCAAACTGATTTTGAGAAGCCACTAACACCTCAAACGGAAGAAAATATTACCGAGGTAAAATGGGTGCCTTGGGAAAGTATAAACCCTGACACTTTAGATACCTATGTTTCTATTTCGGAGTTACTGAAAGAATTGAAATAAAATATAAACGCCACTTCAAGCTAATGAAGTGGCGTTTATTGTATCGTTATTAATTTATACTAAATGGCTTGGCCAACTTGTTTTAAATGTAAAAAGTGCGACTTAATAGCACTAACTACTGTTGGGAATTCACGGTAATTTACACCATAATCTTTACATGTTTCAATCACAATTTTATTAATTGCTGGATAATGAACATGGCTAATTTTAGGGAATAAATGATGCTCTACTTGGAAGTTTAACCCACCTAATATCCAACTCATACTTTTGCTGCGGGTAGCAAAATTAAACGTTGTATTAATTTGGTGTTTAGCCCACTCTGTTTGAATCTTAGTTTCATTTCCTTCTGGAACAACAAAGTGTGTATCTTCAACGATATGAGCTAATTGAAACACAATAGCAATTACAACACCTGCGGTTGATGCTAAAATTAAATAGCCTAGGATAGTAGGTACAATACCCACAAAAAAGAAAGGCAGTACAATAAAAAAGAATACATACAACACCTTAGAAATCCAGAAACTAAAATGCTCAGGTAAATTCATTTTACGCATTTTGGTATGTTCTGCTATTTTACCAGTAAAGTATTTGTTAAAATCGTTGAAGAATATCCAAAACAAATAGGTTGTGCAATACAAGAACAAGCTGTAGTAATGCTGGAAACGGTGGAACCATTTTTTCTCTTGATCATGGTGAATACGAATGTACGGTTTAACATCAATGTCATCGTCCATACCTTCTACGTTGGTGTAACTGTGGTGGTTTATATTATGTTTTTGACTCCATATGTAAACGTTACCACCCAACACATTTAAGCTAAGACCCATAAAGGTATTAACCCATTTGCGTGAAGAGTAACTTCCGTGAGCTCCATCATGCATTACATTGAAGCCAATAGAAGCCATGTTTATGCCAAGTAACATGCAAATAATAATACTCACTATGGTAGATTCCGGGGTGAAAAACACCATCCAAATGTAGCCTACTACAAGTGTGGTAAGAAGAATAATTGTTTTCGCATACAGTTTTAAATTGCCCGATGCTTTTAGGTTGTTCTCATTAAAATAGCTTTCTACTCTCTTCTTTAAATCATTAAAAAAGGCAGGCTCACTGTTGTTAAATTTTATTTTTGACATGTACAATTGTTAAGAATACTTAACAAATGTAGCCTTTGACATTTATAAATAGCAATACACAAATAAGAATTATGTCACTTAGTTATCTACAATTTATTAATAGTTGTAATAATTCAATTGTATATGACACTATATTTGCACGCTTAGTTTTGTTTAGCTATTGTTAAACACTTTAGGGAATGCAGTTAGAGTCTGCAACAGTGCCCGCTGCTGTGAGTGTATCGAAGGATTTTACGCGTTTTTACCACTGTGATTTTGTGTCATGGGAAGGTTTGTAAAATTTTACACAAGTCAGAAGACCTGCTAAGTAATTTATTGGTTAAACTTTCGGGAATAAAGGTGATAACTACATTTTATGCATCAGCATGCCTTGTACTTATCTCTCCGTTTCCATTTATTTTTTATTGATGAAGAAGAATATTTTTACAGTATTTATGCTTTGCGCTATGTTACCAAAAATACAAGCCCAATTTGCACCTCAAGTTGGTACTATTGGAACTACTGCTATGCAAAAAGACAGTAGTGCTTTTATTGCTTGGGCAAAGAGCGGCTTGGTTAATAGAGGCTGGCAAGACCTATCGGATACCACTTTGGGTAAAGCACAAGTTGGTGATGAAACATACATACCTGGGCCTGCTGGAAACGGAATTGTTAGTTTGGGTGATGGTGGAGAAGCAGTTATAATGTTTGATAAGCCAATAAAAAATGGAGTTGGATTTGATTTTGCTGTTTTTGAAAATGGATTTATTGATCAAACATTAAAACCTGGTACAGCTTTTTTAGAGTTGGCTTTTGTTGAGGTAAGCAGTAATGGTAAAAATTATTTCAGGTTTCATTCTACATGTTTAAATGACACCATAAGTCAAATAGATTCATATGAGGGTATTGATGCCACTAAGTTGAATAACATAGCTGGAAAATACATTGCTAACTATGGTACTCCTTTTGATTTAGAAGAAATGAAAGATGTTGTTGGATTAGATATAATGAACATAACTCACATTAAAATTATTGATGTAGTTGGCTCTGTTACCAACAAATATGCGAGTCGCGATAGCGAAGGGAATAAGGTGAATGATCCTTGGCCAACTCCTTTTTCACAAAGTGGTTTTGATTTGGATGCTATAGGTGTTATTCATCAAAACAACAATGTGGGTTTAAAAGAGCTAAATAATCAAATAGAATTGAGAGTATATCCTAATCCTGTTTCAACCCAAACAAATATTAACGTAAGTATTGATGGTGTAAATGATGCAGCGATAAATGTATATTCACATTTGGGTAAGTTGATTAAAACATCAAATATAAATACACCAATTAGTATGGATGAGTCTGGTATTTATTATTTACAGGTGAAAAATAATGAGGCCATTTACACACACAAAATTATTGTGTTTTAAATTAATGATGATTTAAATATATGCGAAATGTTCGGTTAAGATTTTCCATTTAACCCATAGAAAGCAACAAATTGACATTGTTCGAATATTGTAACATAAGATTAATCCAAACAATGCTGTAAAGGTTTTAATACACGTTATTTGCGTTTAAGTTGTTTGTATAAGATAAAATTTAAGTAGCTTATTATTTAATGAACAAATTTTTTAATTTAGGTATTGCTTTATTGGTATTGTTTCCTGCTTGTAAAAATGTTGATGATGACCCGTCTAATGCACTGTTGGTTGAGCCTAGTCAGGTTTACTTGAAAACAGATGATAGTGTTCAGATTTTCATTACCAATGCTACAGAAAATACAGTTATCAAGTTTCAACCAAATATTGGCTGTATAAATCAAGGCAATTGGTATTTAGCTCCCTCAAGTATTCTAACAGATTCAATGCAAATAACTTTAGATATTACTGATGGTGCACAACAAACTAATGCTATAATTACCCTTGTAAAATCTGATGTGAATGATACCGTAATTTCATTTAATAAAACCATTTTACCTCTGATGATTGCTAATTGCAATTTTAAGTTTTGTCATGGTAACGGTTCAAGTGCTGGTAATGTAGAGTTGAGTGCGTATGATAGTGTGATAAAAAGAGTTAGTGTGTATCAACCCAGAGTAAGTTTGTTGTTTGCTAGTTTGTTAAAGCAAGATCCATTGCGAAGAATGCCGCCAGCAGGGCCTTTGCATGCATACAAGATTGATTACATTAAAAAGTGGATTGAACAAGGAGCATTAAATAATTAACCTTTTATGGAGTTAAATCATTGGTTTAATTATGCAGGTATGGTTAATTTCGTGCATGTTAATTTTATTGATGAATAAGAGACGAAAATTGCGCATCATCCACTCTATTATGAAATGTTCAAACCTTCGCAAGAGAATCTAGTTTGCGCTGCGTTAATTATTAAAACTAAGTTTTCACTTAAAATTCAATAGTTACAAGCGAAAATATAAATGATAAAAATGAAAAATTATTTTTGGAGTTGCTTACTGATGATTGGTTTTTCTTGCAGTACACCTGCAGTTGAAGAAAATACAAACATTAATGCAATTGAAAAAGTAGTGATGGATATACATGATGATGTGATGCCGCGTATGGGTGAAGTGGTGTTTTTAACCGATGCCATTGATAGCTTGATAAAGGTTGAAAAAGATACGACTAAACGGTATGAGCTAAGTTTAATTCATGAAGCATTGCTTAAATCAGATAAGGACATGATGCATTGGATGCGTAGTTATGAAACCCCGAAGGAACCATACGACAGCAATGCAATAAATTACATTAACAATCAGAAAGAGAAGGTATCTAAACTCAGAGTTTTAATCTTAAAGTCAATTTTAGATGGAAAAACAGCTCTACAAAATCATTAAACACAACATGCAAAACACAAATAAATTTTTAATACTGATTGCGCTGTTATTTTGGCTATTAAATGCTTGTAATTTTTCA
>CALPIR020000096.1 GCA_943323675.2 Chitinophaga pinensis
CAACAATAAGATTTGGCTGGTATAGGTTTTAGTAGGTTTTAACACAATTATTCTAATTTATGCGAATATACGGTCTTTTTTTGTTAAAAAAGTAAGAAAAATATCAAACTAGTCAGCACGCTTTTCAAGCGTCAGGTCGATTGTTATCAAACTAGTCAGCACGCTTAACAAGTGTCAGAGCAATTGAACTTTAACTAGAATTTATACCCGAATGGTGGGTTAACTCAATAGCGCAGGTAAGCGTGATGAGAGAGCGAAAGAAATTTAATGGTCACATGGATGCTTTCGGCATAGGATTTAGCCGACATGGCACTAAGGCAAAAAAGGAAGGTGTTTAAACTAGATTAAAATATAGGAAATCAAATTTAGCTAACTACAGCGTCTATGTAATTTGGGATGTATCAATACAAGTTTTTTATAGCTACAAGAAAGTAATTTAATGTTAAACCTTAATACCTACTGAAAACTTTCATAAGCAAAGGGTTAAGCAAATTAAGGTATAAGTATAGTATTTTGAATAGCCTAGATATTATCCACCATGCTCTTCAATTATTTTGCTCAACCACTTTAGCATCATAAAAATACCTAATGCAGCAACCATAACAATTAAACAGTTTACCACAAAGAAGTATGATTTGTCCTCGTAGGTATCCCACAAAGACGCCAATACGCCACTTAATTTGTTACCAATAGAGGTGCTCAACATCCAACCACCCATCATTAAAGCAGTTAAACGTGGGGGAGCCAATTTAGAAACCAATGAAAGGCCCATGGGACTTAAACATAATTCGCCAACGGTAATTACACCATAGGTTCCAATTAACCACCATGCAGATACTTTTTCTGCACCATTCATACCAACTGTTACAGCAGCTATCATAATTGTTGTAGATAATGCGGTAATAATAAGTCCCCAGAAAATTTTTCCGGGAGTGCTGGGTTCAATCCCTTTTCTGCGGCTCCATGCAAAAAATCCCACCACTACGGGCGTTAATAAAACTACAAAAAACGGATTGATGGATTGAAACAATTCAGTTGAAATCAGTTGTGTGCTTTCTCCTTCTTCTGGAAACTTTTCGGTTTGTAAATTTTTATAATAATGCGGATAGTCTATCACTTTAACCGACTTTCCATTTGCATCTTTCATGGGTCTGAATTGGTTGTCGATTTGTACCACCGAATCTTTGCTGAAAGGCACGGATTGGACCATGCCTAAAGCCTTTGCAGTTGGAACTACTTTTGCAGGGAGTTCGCGGTTGGTGTAGCTCTCGGCCCAAGTGGTAAGTGCAGTTCCATTTTGTTTAAAAATTGCCCAAAAAATAATCACCACACCCATAATGGCCAACAAAGCAGAAATAGGTTTACGGTCTTCGTCACTGCTTCTAACTAATAACGAAACATAAAATAACACAATAGGAATTGCACCGAAAATAAAGGCATCTGTGCTATCACTCCCAAATATATTCCCCGGAATAAACCAACCTAAAATACCCGCAATAATTGCAGGTAACAATACCACACCTAGAATTTTTCCAACACTCATATCCTCAGGTTGGGTAGGTTTCATTACATCTACATGTTTGTAATGTTTATTGCCCGACCAAAAAATTGCAATACCTACGAACATACCAACACCTGCAGCGAAAAACGCATAGCCCCATCCAAAATTATTACGTAAGTAAGCAGCAAAGAAGTTACAAATAAAAGCTCCAATGTTTATACCCATGTAAAAGATATTGTACCCTGCATCTTTATTGGCTTTATATTGTGGCTCGTTGTATAAATTACCTAAAAGGGTAGAAATATTGGGTTTGAAAAAACCATTGCCAACAATCATTAATCCCAATGCAATATAAAATGTGGTTTCGCCCGGAATGGCCAAGCACATGTATCCTAAGCCCATCAGTATTCCTCCAAGTGAAATGGATAGCCGATACCCCAAGACCCGATCTGCTAATAAACCGCCAACAAATGGTGTAATAAATACCAAGGCAATGTAGGTCCCAAAAATATCTGATGCTTCTTTTTTCTCTAATGCCAAACCTCCTTTGTCAATGTCGGTCATGTATAAAAAGAAGATACCTAACATTAAATAATACCCGAAGCGTTCCCACATTTCTGTAAAGAATAAAAAAGGTAACCCTCTTGGATGTTTGCGTGTAGTTGTTGCTGACATGGGTGCTAATATAGCGGAAAATTTGAAAATCAAATAGCTAGTACCCATTCGATGGAAACAATTGTTAAAAGGGCTTAACGGATTAATACAATTGGTAATTAGGGTGATGAAGATAAGTTGTTTAGTGTAATACGTTCAATTTTTTTTAAATCATTAGTAGTGATAAATTTGGATTGGGCTACCTGAATCACAAAACGTATTTGATAAAAATAATTTCTGGGGGTGTGGGATGGATTTGAATTTAAGCAAAAAAGGCCGCCACAACAATTGGTTGAGACGGCCTTTTAGAATAAAATAATTGATGGATCTATTGCACACCGTGCATCATTTTCAATAACTTTTTACTTAAGAAAAACAAGATGACTGATGAGGCTCCTGCCATGAATACAAACACCATGAAGAAGTCGTAAAGATTTTTAATTTGTACTCCTAAGAATGATGGTTTTTCAGGGGCTAAGTTCCAAATTTGAATTTTGGTAGATTTAATAGAAACTCTGTCAATTACTTTTTCTGTAATTTCTTGTGTAATCAACTTACTTCCATCATCTACTAAAACTGCACGATCAAAATTGCCATTGGCCATTTTAATTAACTTTAAATGGAAATTACTTACTTCAGCTTTATTACTTGTTGATTCAAATCCAACAATACTATCTGACCCGGTTGATGATTTAGTGGTGTTTAGTTTGGCGAGAGTCAAGGCTGAATTAGCCTTTGGGTCTGCGCTCCAAACACTGCTATCAATCATAAATGAGGAAAGTTGCTCAATGTTTTTTATATCAGTATCGTTACTAAACGACTTTTCAATTTTCACTTCTTCAGGGTATAGTGAACTTAACGTTCCGGCAAACTTATTGGCTGATGCAGTTGATAAAAACCAAACGCCCATTAATAAAGAAGCCAATCGCGCAGGTGACAATTTATTTACCATTGATAAACCTATTGGTGATAAGCACAATTCACCAAAAGTGTGAATGGTATATAAACTCACTAACCAACCCATTGAAACTTTTGTACTTGGGTCGATGCCTTTTACCCCAAATGCAATTACTAAGTAACCTATAGCTAATAAAAACAATCCCATTGCTTGTTTAAATGGGGATGCTGGTTCAAGATTTCTTTTACCTAATCCACCCCAAATCCAAACAAAAATGGGTGCAAATATTACAATAGCAACCGCATTAATACTTTGGAAATACGATGCAGGAACTATTGAGCCAAACAAATTACGGTCTGTTTGTTCTTCTGCAAAGTAGGTTAACGAAGCACCTGCTTGTTCAAATGCAGCCCAAAAGAAAATCACAAAAAATGCAGCAATATAAATCACCCAAATTTTATCTTTTTCTACTTTGGTTAAACTGTCATCAGATATAATAAAACCTGGAGCAACTATGGTTAATGCAAAAATAACTGTACCAATTAAATCTAAATCAAATACAAAAAAGAACAACACAAACAATGCAGTAAAAATAGCGCTCCATGTGTAAAGTTGTTTTGGGTTAAACGGTTTCTTTTCTCCTGTTGCGGCATCTGTATCGTTTCTGCTTACGTTTGGTTTAACACCAATTTGTTCACCCTCAGGTGTAACAATGTATTTGTTTTTTAGTGATACAAAGAGAATAACACTTACTATCATGCCTACGCAAGCTGCAAGAAATCCCCATTTAAAGTCTTCTGGGCTTCCAGTATCGCCTAAATAGCCACACAATAAAGGAGCTATAAATGCACCTAGGTTAATACCCATATAAAAAATGGTAAAAGCAGAATCTACACGTTTATCTCCTACCGGATAAAGTTGGCCAACCATTGTTGAAATATTTGGCTTGAAAAATCCGTTACCAAAAATTAAAAAACCAAGACCAACAAACATAATCATAGGGGCAAAAGCTTCTTGGAAAAAACTACCCGCTATAAACATAAAAAATTGTCCGATGGCCATTAATATACCACCAATAATGATAGATTTTCTATTTCCCCAGTATCTATCGGCCATGTATCCACCAAGTAGCGGTGTTAAATAAACCAAGCCAGTATAGCTTCCGTAAATTTGAGAACCAAGTGCTTTATCAAACAATAAAGCTTTTGCCATAAAGAGCACAAAAATGGCCCTCATGCCATAATAACTAAAACGTTCCCACATTTCTGTGATGAAAAGAACGTATAAACCTTTTGGATGTCCTGTATTTGATTGACTCATTTTTTAAGTATTATAAAGATGCAATATAAAATTATGGTTGATTTATGCAAACTCAGTTCAATAGTGTTAGCCCAAGCATGATAAAATATAACAATATGATGGTGCCAAAAAGGGTGGCTAACACAAATAAAAAATCTAAGTAGGGTTTTAGCTTAGGATTCATTATAATTTTTCTAAAATGTAACGTGTCATGCGGTCGTATAAATGTAAACGGGTTTTGGCACCTCCAATGCCGTGGTTCTTGTTCGGATAAAATTCACTGTCGAATTTCACGCCTTTGTTAATCATTGCATTTACCATTTCTACTGCATTTTGAAAATGCACATTGTCATCTGCTGTGCCATGAATAATTAAATAATTACCTTTTATTTTTTCAACGTGGTTAATAGGCGAATTGTCATCATAATTGGTTCCGTTTTCTTGTGGTGTGCGCATAAAACGTTCGGTATAAATATTATCGTAATACTTCCAGTTGGTTACTGGTGCAACCGCAATTGCAGTTTTAAATACATTAGCACCTTTGCTTATTCCTAAGCTCGACATGTATCCACCAAAACTCCAACCCCAAATGCCAATACGAGCAGCATCAACATAAGGCATTTTACCTAATTGTTTGGCAACAAAAATTTGGTCTTCAATTTCGTATTTACCCAATTGTAAGTAGGTAACTTTTTTAAATGCTTCACCTTTAAATCCTGTTCCTCTTCCATCAACACATACTATTATATAACCCTTATCCGCCAATAGTTGATACCAAAAGTAATTACTCCCCATCCAGCGGTTAACGGCCAATTGGTGACCAGGTCCTCCATATACATACATCAACACCGGATATTTTTTTGTTAATTCAAATTGCTTTGGTTTAATCATAAATGCATTTAAATTTTCTCCATAAGCATTTATGTAATTTACCATTTCTGCATTAGCCAAGGGGTATTGTTGCATTTTATCTATCAGTAATTTATTATCTTCTAACACCCTCACTTCGCTACCTGAATTATTACATAATGCATAATAGCTTGGCCTATTTATACTAGAGTTACTTAACATGAAATAGCTATAATCAGCATTAAATGTAGCGCTGTTCCAGGCTTTACGATTAGTGAGTTGTTTTTTGTTTTTGCCATCAATGCCAATAACATATACATACCTTTCGGTAGTATTTAATTCTGAAGTACTAACATATATAGTTTTGTTTTTTGGGTTGATGCCGTAAAACTGATCCACATCCCAATTTCCTTGGGTAATTTGTTTAATTAGTTTTCCACTCAGGTTGTAATGGTACAAATGATTCCAACCACTTTTTTCGCTGTTCATGATGAATGATTTCCCATCTGCCAAAAAGTTAATTTCTGGTACATCAATATAAGATTTATTTTCTTCTGTGTATATTGTTTGGGTTAACCCATTGGTGGTGTTAGCCAGTAATAATTCCAATTTATTTTGAAGCCTGTTCATGCGTTGTATACAAAGTAAACTGGCATCTTTTGTCCAATGTATACGTGGAATATAAATATCCGCTACTTTTCCAATATCCAATTTTACTTTTTCACCCGAACCCAAGTGATAAGTGTATATTTCTACGATGGAATTTGCTTCTCCAGCTTTGGGATATTTAAACTTATTGTCTTCAGGATAAAGTTTACCATACATCGGCATGTTAAATTCGCGTACTGCACTTTCATCAAACCGGTAATATGCTAATTGCGTACTGTTGCTGTTCCAATAAAAGCCTTTACTTAAAGCGAATTCCTCTTCGTAAACCCAATCCGTAGCCCCATTAATTATACTATTTGTTTGGCCATCAGTTGTAATTTGTGTTTCTTTTTTTGATGTAAAATCAAACACAAATAAATTGTTGTTTTTTACATAAGCCAACTTACTTCCATCAGGAGAAAAATCGGCTAACATGACCAACTCTGTTAAAGGTTGAGATATGTTTTTAGTTTGTACATCATACACATAAATATTGGCTGCAAATGAGTGTCTGTAAATTTGTTTGAAATTTGTTTGAAGTAATATTTTTTGTTCATTGCTACTAAAAGAATAGGAAAATCCGTTTAAGGCTACATCTGCTTTTCGCAGGATGGTATCCACTACGTTTCCATCTGCAAATGCATACCTAATAATGTTCTCAAACTTATCTTGTGCAGTGTAATACCTGCCATCATTCATCGAATTAAATCCAGCAACACCCTTGGCATTAAATGTGCCTTTGGTCCAAATGTCTTCTAATGTAATTTCTTGTGCATAACTCATAACCACAGAGGCACAGAGGCACAGGGTTAAAATCATTTTATTTTTCATATCCATTAATAATTCGTTTAAAACCATCTATCAATTTTGGAGTATTGAAATTTATCAATAGCCCAAGTCTTTTATTATATAATTTGAGGTAAGTAAGTATTTGTGCATGGTGCACCGGCAACATTTGTTCAACAGCTTTTAACTCAACAATTATTTCATTTTCAACTAAAATGTCGATTCTAAAATCGGCATCAAGTTTTTCGTTTTTATAAACAATAGGCAAATATACTTGACGCTGACAAGCGATATTTCTATTTGTAAGCTCTTTATAGAGGCACACTTCATAAACACTTTCTAAAAGTCCAGGTCCAAGTTGTTTATGCACCTCTATGGATGAGTCAAGAATTATTTTACTTAAATTATTTCTCTCTTTTTCCAACATTCTTTGTGTCTCTGTGCCTCTGTGGTTATAATTGTACATGCAATATAACAAAGTAACCGAAACGCAAATAAAAACCTTTCAGCAAATAGTAGGTCAATCTTTTGTAATTATTCTGGATTCGGATAAGGCTGAGTATGCGCAAGATTATACTGAGGATTTGTATTATATGCCTGAGGTTGTTGTTAAACCGAAAACAACTGATGAGGTTGCAGCTATAGTGAAAGTTTGTTACGAACACAATCTCCCCATTACACCTCGCGGAGCAGGTACGGGATTGAGTGGTGGTGCTTTGCCCATTTATGGTGGTGTGGTAATCGCCATGGGCCGAATGAACCAAATTGTTGATATTGATGAACGTAATTTTCAAGTCACTGTTGAACCTGGTGTGATTAATGAAAATTTACAACAAGCTGTAAAAGAAAAGGGATTGTTTTATCCACCTGATCCTGCCAGTAAAGGCAGTTGTTTTTTAGGTGGGAATATTGCACATGCAAGTGGTGGTCCGCGTGCGTTAAAGTATGGCACTACCCGTGATTATGTTTTGAATTTAGAAGTTGTTTTGCCAACTGGAGAAGTTATTTGGACAGGAGCAAATACTCTTAAGTACTCTACGGGATATAACCTTACACACTTATTTATCGGTAGTGAAGGTACTTTAGGTATTGTTACAAAAATGGTATTAAAACTTATCCCGCATCCACAACAAACATTGTTAATGATGGCACCGTTCTCATCACCAGAAAAAGCCTGCGAAGCAGTAAATGGCATTTTTATCGCTGGGGGTAATCCAAGTGCTTGTGAGTTTGTTGAGCCTCAAGGATTCAGACTATCGGCTGATATGCTGAACATTAATTTTACTATTGATGAAGGAGTGGAAGCGTATTTGTTAATTGAGGTTGATGGAAACAATATTGATACCATGTTGGCCGAATGTGAGCTAATAAGTGATGTGCTTTATGCACATGAAAGTGGTGAAGTGCTGTTTGCACAAACTGCCGATGAGAAGGAATATTTTTGGAAGTTACGCAGGAGTATTGGTGAGGCTACAAAATACAACAATAGTTATAAAGAAGAAGATACAGTTGTTCCTCGAGCCGAGTTGCCACTGTTATATAGCGGA
>CALPIR020000097.1 GCA_943323675.2 Chitinophaga pinensis
ATCTTGTCCCATATATGGCGCAAGTGTTACCGAATCAAAACTCATGTGCTCGAAAAAAGCACGTGCATACATATCACTGGTATTACCAATATCACCTCGCTTTGCATCAGCAATGGTAAAAATATTTTTAGGAATATAGTTCAGCGTGTCTTGCATCGTTTGCCATCCGCTAACGCCTTCTGCTTCATAAAAAGCAGTGTTAATTTTGTAACTTACGCAATAATCCTTTGTAGCATCAATAATGGCTTTATTAAACGATAACACCGGGTTTTTTTCTTGTAATAAATGTGAAGGAACTTTTTTGATATCAGTATCTAATCCAATGCACAAAAAGCTTTTCTTTAATTTAATTTGATTAACAAGTTCGGTTCTGTTCACGATGTTTGGTGTTTGTACTATTGGAGTTGATTAAAAAAGCAAATTTATTTCCAGCACAAAGTTATGAATATCCTTGTTTTTAAGCAGAGGATTTAATCCACTTATTAAGCCGTTGTTAATGTTTAACAAACCATACTTAGCCACAATTTGTAAACCAACAAAGCCTCCATAAAACTGCGTACCCGCTATCAATAAAACATCGTTAGGTTTTAAATTTGGTTTTTCGTTTTCTGCAACAGCGTTGGGGTTTATAAAAATTGATGTGTTAAGTAGGTGAGAATATTGTAGGCCTGCAATAAAGTGGGCGCTATTATTCGCGTTTATTGACCTAACCCAAGTAAATGGAAAATCTAAGTAATAGGTAACTAGCTTATTGTATTCGCCAACCGGGTTGGCAAAATTGCTGCCACGCAAACTTACTGCTAAATCTAGCTGAAAGGCGTTTTTGGGCGATACCTTTTTGCGATAGTAAACAGCACCATTTAAACCAAACATTGGCCTTGGATTGTCTAGCTCTCCACCCAACATTGTAGTTGTATTGGTACCCAAACGTATACCAAACTCATGGTCTTCATTCATGTTGCCTTTAAGCCACTCAAAGGAATCCTCCTCTTCTTCATCCGCCAAATCAGTACTATCTGTTTGGGCAATTGACGCAGAGGCAAACAACATCATTAATATAAAAAATAACCGTTGCATACACACAATATTAGTGTTTTAACCCATATTCAGCATTATAAATACTTAACTGTTTCCTGATTTTATTTCAATTAGCATGTGCCTTTTAATAACAATCACTAAATCAAATGCCTCGCATTTGCAAAATGCGACTTATTAGAGAAACAATAAAACACATAAACAAACATCTATTTCAATTTATGCCAAGGCATCGGCAAGTAATTTATTGTATTCAGCTTGGGTAATTTCTATTGCACCTAATGTTCTTAAATAATCAGAAATATACTGTGTATCTAACAATGCAAAGTCGTTTTCTTTCATCCACTCAACTAAACAATATAGTGCAACTTTACTTGCGTCTGTCTGGGTACTAAACATGCTTTCGCCAAAAAAAGCCTTTCCCATTGCCACACCATAAAGTCCACCAACCATTTCATGTTTTTGATTCCAAGTTTCAAAACTAAATCCATATCCCATTTGATTTAATTTACAGTATACCTGTATAATCTCTTCGCTTATCCAAGTTTCATCTCGATTAGCGCAAGCACGCATTACACCTTCAAAGTTTCTATTAATGGTAACGTAATACTTCCCGCTGTGGAGGGTTTGCTTTAGCGATTTACTTACCTTAAATTCATCTAAAGGGATAACACCCCTAAACTCAGGTTCAATCCAATAAATAACGTCTCCTTCCTCTTGGTTAGCCATTGGAAAAACTCCAGTGCTGTATGCATACAACAGCATATCAGGGGTAATTTGCTCAACCATTTAAAATTCTAAAATGTGTTTGTTTTCGGATGACTGATTCATGGCATCTTCCAATGCGATATAGGTTAATTTTATTTGATGTAAGATCTCCCCTTCGTGTTTTTTTAGTTGACCCATACTTTCAATTTTATTGATAATAAATCCTACTTTTAAATATTGTAAATCAAGAGCAGGTACAAAACAATAGTCTTTATTTTTACCTTCTTCTATTGTTTTAGCAAGCAAATCGCATTTCTGCATTGTGCTTAATAAATTGCGTGTTAAACTCAAAGGCAAATTTAATTTTGTTGCAATCTCTGTAGCATCTGGCGGTTGTAGCGCATCTTTAAACTTTTTGGCAATAAAATGCATGATATACAAGCTATAAAGCATCCGCATTTTATGACTAATATTTCCCGTTTGCTTTTCTGATTCAAATAAGGCAATATTTTGTACGCTATATGAGATTTCTGCACCTATCAATACAATCATCCAACTAAACTGTAGCCACGTAATAAATAAAGGAATAGAAGCGAAGCTACCATAAATGGTATTGTACCTTGATACACCAATTTGAAAAGCAATATACGCCCATTGAAATACCTGAAACACACAACCAGCAATAATTCCTGCTGTAAGTGCAGCCTTTGGTTTAACGCGTGTATTGGGCATAACCAAATACAGCAAGAAAAACAAAATGCTTGTTGTGAGGTAAGGTAAAACTTGTAATGAAATAATAATTAACTCCGTAATAGCAGGACCTAAAAAACTAAGATGAATAAGTATATTTTGTACCTGAGTTGTTATGTAAATATTTGCCGCACCTGATATGACAATAAAAACTGGAGCCACTAACATCATGGATAAATAGTCAGTAAACTGCCTAGCCATGGTGCGCGGTTTTTGCACATCCCAAATAGAATTAAATGCTTCCTCAATATTAGATAATACTTGCAGAACACTCCACAACAACAATACAAAACCCAAACCTGCAATAACTCCACCTTTTGTACTACCCAATAAATTATGCGCGTAATTCATTACATTTTCTAAAACCTCGGGTTGGCCAACCAAAATATTTTTCAACTGGCTGTCTAAATATTCTTGTAGACCAAACCCTTGTGCAATGCCAAATATCATGGCAACAACAGGAACAATAGATAGTAACGAGTATAGGGTAAGTGCAGAAGCGCGCAATGCTAAGTTTTTACGCACAAAATCTTTAACCGCTACAATGCTAACGCGTAAAATTTTTATCATTCCACGCTGCCATTTTGGAAATTTATCTAACTTTACATGCCACACATCGTGCGTTATAAAGTCACGTATTTTTACCATATCGATTTTAGCCATGCGGTAAAGATAAGTTTATGTATGCAATGATGGGAATTGAAACAAAAAAATTCATGCACAAGAAACTGTTTCTTTACAAAAGCTCACGCATTTCATATCACCGATTTGGGAATGGAAAAGACGTGCTTGTTGCTTTCCATGGTTACAACCAAACTGGAAGTGATTACGCTTATTTTAAGGATGTATTGGGTAATAAATTTACAATAATAGCTATTGATTTTTTTTGGCATGGTGATAGCGCATGGTTAGAACAAGAGGCTTTTTTGGATGAAGACATGCAGAACATAGTGAACGGAATTGCCAAACAAGAGGACCTTCATGCAGAAACATTTTCAGTTTGTTCTTTTAGCATGGGAGCAAGATTAGCAAGGGCTTTAGTGCGTAATTTTGCCCATCGAATTGATTATTTTATTATGTTGTCACCACCGACATTTTCGTTCAACAAATTTTTAAATTTTACCACAAATAATCCGTTGGGTTTAAATCTTTTTAAGTATTTTGTAAATACTCCAGGAGCTTTACAAGCCTGGGTTGAACGATTATACCAATGGAAAATTTTAGCGCGAAGCGTATACGTTTTTACATCGAAATTTGTTGGTAAACAAGAACGCATTGAAAAGGTGTTTAATACTTGGTACGCACAACGTAAACTAAAAACTAATTTTAAAACCTTTGCTCAAACACTTAACAATAGCAATATAAATGTAATACTTATTGTGGGCAAAAACGATAGCATCACACCACCACATGGTATGATAAAATACATTAGTAAATTAAAGAATAGACAAATATTTATTTTGCAAAAAAAACATGAACTTGCCACCCCCGAAACCAAGCGTGTTTTTGAAGAGCTATTTACATAAGCACAAGCAAGGATTGGCAAAATAGAAATATACACTTATGCAATACGAAACTATTTTATTTGAAGTAAACAATGGCATTGCCACACTAACACTTAACCGACCAGATGTTTTTAATGCTTTTAATGAGCAACAAAGTTTTGATGTAATTGACGCATTGAAAAAAATTGATCGCGACAAATCAATACGTGTAGTTATTTTAACAGGAGCAGGCAAAGCATTTTGCAGCGGACAAGATTTAAAGTCGATAGCAGGGGCAAAAAACCGCTCACTAAGCGATAGTTTGTACACGCGCTACAACCCAATGATAAAGGCGATGCGCAACTTGCCAGTTCCAATCATATGCAAATTAAACGGAGTAGCAGCTGGTGCAGGTTGTAGTATGGCTTTAGCTAGTGACATGATTGTAGCTAGTGAAAATGCCTCTTTAATTGAAGTATTTGTAAATGTAGGTTTGGTTTTAGATTCTGGTTCGAGTTATTTTTTACCGCGATTGGTTGGGTCGGCACGTGCATTTGAATTAGCAACAATGGGTACAAAAGTTACAGCAAGCCAGGCTTTAGAATTGGGCATGGTAAACCGCGTTGTTAAGCACGAGGATTTAGACACCGAGACTTTAAAAATTGCTGAATATTACGCTAATGCACCAACCAAAGCAATTGGCTTGATGAAAAAAATGTTGAATAAATCGTTCCACAGTGATTTAGATACTATGCTACAATATGAGGCGTATTGCCAAGAAATAGCAGGTAGAAGCATAGATTATAAAGAAGGCGTTACAGCGTTTAACGAAAAGCGCAAGCCAGATTTTAAAGGCGAATAAAGCATAAAATTTGGCAAAGTGGCTATTTTCCATTAAATTGTATCTAATAAAATCATTAATTTATGGCCACACACATCACTAAAATTATTGTAGCGGTTGATACATCAAGTTGCTCAACTATGGCGCTAAAGGCGGCATTATCGTTAGCTAATGCTTATAGTGCCTCGCTTTATGTTCACCATGTAACAGAAGATTCTACCTCTGATGAAGTTAAACAAAAAGTAGCCAATGTTTTAGGCACAACACCTCACACCTACTCCGAAAGTAAGGGCAGTGTTTACAAAGAAATCATTGTTAAATCGCTTGATGTAAAAGCCGATTTAATTGTAATGGGTACACACGGAAATACTGGTTTTCAGGAGTTTTGGTTAGGCAGTAATGCCAATAAGGTAGTAAGTTCCGCTAAGTGCCCAGTTCTTACCATCAGAGATGATGCCCGATCAACAGATTTTAAAAAGATTGTTGTTCCAATGGATACCTCTTTTGAATCAAGACAAAAAATACCTGTGGCCATTGATTTGGCAGAGGCATTAAAAGCAACTATACATATTCTAGGAGTTTCAACTGGAAAAGATAAAGAAGCCGAGCATGTTATAAATAATTACACACGCCAAGCTAGTGATAGTATTGAAGATCATAATATTTCGTGTACCATAGAAAAACGTTTGGGGGGAAACATTACCAATGCAACCATTATGTATGCCGAAGAAATTATGGCTGACTTAATTGTAATCATGACCGAACAAGAGCCTCAATTAGGTTCATTTTTCTTGGGTAAGTTTGCGCAACAAATGGTTAACAACTCGCCTATACCAGTAATATGTGTACCTACACGTGAAGATTTATTGATTACAGACGCAAGATTATAACAACTATACTACAAAAAAATGCTCCTTTCCGGGGGCTTTTTTTGTTTATGCGTCACAATTTAAATGGTTGCGAACATTATTTTTATACTTTAAACCAAAAACGTACTTTTACCGTTTGTAACAAAAGCCTAAGCAAAGCAATGGTTTGATAAACATTTGCCTTGTAAAGCTGTTAATAAGACTATGATGGAAATTAAACCCGGTAAGCATTTAGAGCCTATAGAGTTTCCTGCCGATTTGCGCAAGGTTAAAGAAGAAGATTTAGTTAACGTTTGTGCAGATTTGAGGCAATACATTATTGATACCGTTTCGGTATATGGTGGCCATTTTGGTGCAAGCCTTGGGGTAGTTGAGCTTTCTGTGGCTTTACATTATGCCTTTAATACTCCATACGACCAATTGGTTTGGGATGTTGGACATCAAGCATACGGACATAAAATTTTAACTGGTCGCAGAAATGCATTTCATACCAACAGAATTTATAAAGGCATTAGCGGCTTTCCAAAACGTGCCGAAAGTGAATACGATACCTTTGGTGTAGGGCACTCCTCTACATCTATATCGGCTGCACTAGGCATGGCCGTTGCTAGCCGTTTGAAAGGAGAGTTAGATAGGCAGCACATCGCTATTATTGGCGATGGCGCTATGACAGCTGGCTTAGCCTTTGAGGGTTTAAATCATGCAGGAGTTGAAGACAGCAATTTAATTGTGGTATTAAACGACAACTGTATGAGTATCGACCCTAATGTAGGTGCACTAAAAGAATACTTGACAGACATTACCACTTCTCCTACTTACAATAAATTTAAAGATGACGTTTGGAAAGCACTTGATAAATTAAAAGGTGTTGGGCATGTTTCTCAAGATATTATCTCTAAAGTTCATGACACCCTTAAAGGTGGATTACTAAGACACAGCAACCTTTTTGAATCATTAAAGTTCCGTTATTTTGGACCGATAGATGGACATGATGTGAACCACATGGTTAAGGTGATGAACGATTTGAAAAAAATACCAGGACCTAAGTTACTGCATTGTGTAACGGTTAAAGGTAAAGGTTATGCATTAGCGGAAAAAGACCAAACCAAATGGCATGCACCTGGTTTATTTGATAAAGTTACAGGAGAAATTTATAAAAGCACACCCGACAAGCCTCAACCACCAAAGTACCAAGATGTATTTGGACATACCTTGGTTGAGTTAGCCGAAAAAAATGAAAAAATTGTAGGTATTACACCTGCAATGCCATCGGGTTCATCGATGAATATAATGATGAAAGCTATGCCAAAGCGTGCCTTTGATGTAGGCATTGCCGAGCAACATGCAGTTACCTTTAGTGCGGGATTAGCCACACAGGGATTGATACCATTTTGTAATATTTATTCCTCTTTTATGCAACGCGCCTACGATCAGGTGGTACATGATGTAGCTTTGCAAAAATTACATGTGGTGCTATGTATGGACCGCGCGGGTATTGCCGGTGCCGATGGACAAACGCACCATGGTATGATTGACGTACCCTACATGCGTTGTGTTCCCAACATGGTTGTTGGTGCACCTATGAATGAAGAAGAGTTACGCGACATGATGTACACGGCAAGTTTGGATAAAAATGCAGGTCCAATTAGCATACGCTACCCAAGAGGTAACGGTGTAATGCCCGAATGGAGAACTCCATTAAAAGAAATGCAAATTGGAAAAGGCAGAAAATTACGCGAAGGAAGTGAATTGGCCATTTTGAGTTTTGGAACAGTGGGCAATATGGCCACAACTGCCATTGAAAAACTAGCTACCGAAGGGATTAGTGTTGGCCACTTTGATTTGCGATTTGTTAAACCAATTGATGAAACTTTATTACACGATGTATTTGCCAAATACAAAAAGATAATTACCATTGAGGATGGAACTGTTGTTGGCGGATTTGGTAGTGCTGTTGTAGAGTTTATGGCTGAACATAATTACCACTCCGAAATTAAAATGTTAGGTATGCCAGATAGGATTGTAGAACATGGCGAACCGAACGAACTTTATGCAGAGTGCGGCTATGATGTAGATGGCATTATTAAAACTGTTCGTAGTTTAATTAAAGAAAGTATTTCAGCGTAAAATTTATTAAATTCATATTTTAAGGCCCGATAAATTAAATTTATCGGGCTTTTTAGTAGGTAAAGCTTGATCTATAATAAAGCACCTGTTTAAACGAAAGGCGCATCTGAAATAATATTATAATTATCCAATCAATTTATAACGGATCATTTTTACATTAAGCTAGTACAATATGAAATCAGATGTTAAAAGCCGATCCAAATCTATATATCAATAAAAAAGGCCACCTCAAGAATTGAGATAGCCTTTTCAAATGTATTTTATAGTAAATTACTCCGCCACTTCTGGTTGATTTTCTTCTTCCTCTTCTTCGGGCTCAATACCCAACATTAGGTTTTTTATG
>CALPIR020000098.1 GCA_943323675.2 Chitinophaga pinensis
AATTTGCTTCTTGTTGTTGTTTATTTTGTCACTTATAACGCTTTTGCGCAACATGCTAATGTGCAGCAAACTGTACAACAAATTAGCAAAGACTCTTTGGTAACCTATGTTAAACAATTAACAGGATTATTGCCCATTGGTTCGGATACCATAAAAACCAGATACAAAGGAACGGTCGGTAACACCATGACCGAGCAATACATCATACAAAAATTAAATAGTTGGGGTGTTGCTTTTGATGAAATTGTATTTAGCGGCACGGGTAAAAACATTGTAGCAAAAATCCCTGGAAGAAGAACAGATAGAATTATGATGATGGGTGCACATTTTGATGCAGTTGGCACTTCTAACCCTGACATTACCGTTTACTATCCTGGGGCCGATGATAATGCAAGCGGCACAGCAGCATTGCTAGAAGCAGTTAGGGTTTGTGCAAAATATCAATTCCCAATTACTTTACATTTTGCCTTTTGGGACGAAGAAGAACAAAACTTAGTTGGTAGTAAATATACCGCTCCTGATTACATGAATAAATTGGTGGGTTACATAAACCATGATATGATTGGATGGACTTTAAACAATGATAGTTTAGTTGAAATACATACCGCTTCTTCAGGCCATTCAATTGAATTGGCTCAACGAGTAGTAAATGTTATATCGTTGTATAATATCCCTTTAAAAGCTAAATTAATGAATCCAGGAAATGCAAGTTCAGATCATGGTTCATTTTGGCAGAATAATTTGACAGCTGTTGGTATCAACGAAATTTATGATGGTCCATTAATGAATCCGCACTGGCATCGCCCAACTGATTCTTTAGCTACTATAAATATTCCATATTTTGTATCGGTTAGCAAATTAGGATTAACTACTTTGTTACACGAGGCCATGGATAGTTTAAATTTGGTTGGTTTAAGTCATCAATCTCTTAATGAAAATTTGGCTGTTTATCCAAATCCAGTTGAAGATGTTTTATACATCAATAACGATGATGCGACTAAAATTTATGTTAAAATTTATAACATATACGGCAATTTGGTGACCTCATTAGCTGCAGATGGGAACAGTTCAATTTCGGTAAAAGAACTTGCTACAGGCATTTATATATTGGAAGTTTCAAGCCAAGGGAAAGGAATAAGTCGTAAACGGTTTATGAAAAATTAAAATCAATTGTTTTTTGAAAAAGCATATTGAATAATATTGGCTCCCATTTGTAACGCTTTTAGTCTAGCATCTTCAGGGTCGTTGTAAACATCAGCATCTTCCCATCCATTCCCCAAATCACATTCGAAACTGTAAAAGCAGACTAAGCGTCCTTTGTAAATTAACCCAAAACCTTGAGCCGGTTTGCCATCGTGCTCGTGCACTTTAGGTAAGCCGTTATTGAAATTAAACTTCTGATGATAAATTGGGTGGCTATGCGGTAACTCTATGAAGTCTAATTCAGGAAAAACCTTTTTCATTTCGCGTCTAAAAAATTTATCCATACCATAGTTATCATCTGCATGTAAAAAACCACCTGCAACTAAATAGTTACGTAAGTTGTCTGCATCCGAATTACTTAATACAATATTACCGTGCCCTGTTAAGTGTACAAAAGGATAATTCAATAAATCAGGACTACCAGCCTCTACCACATCTTCTTCGGGGGCAAAGTTGGTTCCTATATTTTGGTTACAAAATCCGATTAAATTTGGCAATGAAGTTTTATTGGCATACCAATCTCCACCACCGTTATATTTTACTTTAGCCATTTTAATGGTAGGTGGTGTAAACGCAAACGTTAGTACAACTAAAAGAAATAGTGTTAGCTTTTTTAACATGGTTCAAATATAATTACTTTGTTAGGATTGCCTTGACAGTGAAACAAGCAAACAAAGCAGCAGTTTCAGTGCGTAGTATAGTTTTGCCTAAAGATACCGGAATAAAATGATGCTGTTGTGCAAGTTTTACTTCAGCTTCTGTAAAATCACCTTCTGGTCCTATTAAAATGGTAATGTGGTTACTAGCTATTTGGTTTATTTTTTGGTTGATGAGTGTGGTGCCACCAACCTCACACCAGGCAATAAATTTATCACCCGGTAAATCATGCTTAATTACATCCGTAATTTTTTGTAATCCATTTATTTTGGGTAAATACCATTGCTTACTTTGTTTCATTGCACTAACTGCAATTTTTTCACAACGTTCTATATTCACTTTTGTACGTTCACTATTTGCGGTTTCAATAAAAGTGATTTCATCAATGCCGGCTTCAGTAGCCTTTTCAATAAACCACTCCATGCGGTCAAAATTTTTGGTAGGAGCAACTATCAGGTGAAGGTAATAATTTCGGCCACTCGACTCAGCCTGTGTATACAGGGTACTTTGTGTTATTTGTAATACACATTTTTTAGGGTGATCATCAACAATAACTGCTTTAGCATGTGTGCCTTTGCCATCGGCTAAATCTACTTCATCACCATTTTTTAAACGCAAAACACGCACACAGTGTTTTGATTCGTCTTCGCTAAGTGAAATTTGGTTTTGATTTAAATTGGGTTGATAAAAAACATGCATGTGCGAATATAATTGACTTCCGTTTTTTTCAGCTATTTTTGAAAATCAATTTTAGCATCAAACATTATGATACACATTATTGGAGTAATACCTGCACGTTATGCATCAACTCGATTTCCGGGTAAACCACTTATAGATATTGGTGGTAAAAGCATGATACAAAGGGTGTATGAGCAGTGCGTAAAAACTTCGATATTAAGTGATGTGATTGTAGCGACAGACGACCAACGTATTGCCGAACACGTTGTTGCATTTGGCGGAAAAGTAATGATGACGGCTGATACACACCAAAGTGGAACAGATCGCTGTGCCGAAGTGGTGTTAAAATACGATGGTAAATGCGATGCCGTAATTAATATACAAGGTGATGAACCCTTTATAGACCCCAAACAAATTGAGTTATTGGCTTCTGCTTTTAATGATGAATCAACCCAAATAGCTACCCTCATAAAGAAAATTAGTAGCGAAGAAGAAGTGCGTAACCCCAACGTGGTTAAAGTGATTGCTAATAAGTATAACCAAGCCATTTATTTTTCACGTTCACCTATCCCTTATCGCAGAAATCCAGGTGTTGAAATTACCTACTTTAAACATGTTGGTATTTATGGTTACAGGAAACAAATTTTGGCCGAAATAACCCAATTGAGTCTCAGTAATCTTGAGCAAGCGGAGAGTTTAGAACAATTGCGTTGGGTTGAAAATGGGTACAAAATAATTTTGAAAGAAACCGATATGGAAACCATTGCAATAGATTCACCTGATGATTTGGCTCAAGTTTTAGATAAATTTATTTAGCAAGTACCTTTTTTTATTCCTGTATAGTGCTATCCAAACAGCGCTTAGCTACTTACCCACGTTTGTGTTGAAAAATACTTTGAACGGTAACTAACTAAATACTTTTTAGCAACTAATTATTTGTTACTTTTGTATCCCATATAGTTAAAAATGCTATATGGTTTGCAAGTTTAGTGCTTCGCGCCCACTAACTGAAAGCCAAATTTCGCTTTTAACCCGCAGTAAAAACATGACGCACAATCCAAAATATATTTTCGTTACAGGTGGTGTAACTTCTTCTTTAGGGAAAGGAATTATTGCCGCATCTCTGGCCAAATTGCTTCAAGCACGTGGTTACACTGTTACCATTCAAAAGTTTGATCCATACATTAACGTGGATCCCGGAACACTAAATCCTTACGAGCACGGTGAGTGTTTTGTTACTGATGATGGTGCAGAGACTGATTTAGATTTAGGTCATTATGAGCGTTTTTTAAATGTACCTACCTCGCAAGAAAATAATGTTACCACCGGACGCATTTACCAATACGTAATTGAAAAAGAGCGTGAAGGTGCTTACTTGGGTAAAACCGTTCAAGTAATTCCACATATTACCGATGAGATTAAGCGAAGAATGAAGCTAATTGGTGATACGGGTAAATACGAAATTATTATAACCGAATTAGGTGGAACCGTGGGTGATATTGAATCGTTGCCATACATAGAAGCTGTACGTCAGTTAAAATGGGAATTAAAACCAGAAGATTGTATGGTGGTGCATCTTACGTTGCTGCCTTATTTAAGTGCAGCACACGAATTAAAAACCAAACCTACACAACACTCGGTAAAATTATTGTTGGAGTCGGGAATACAACCTGATGTTTTGGTTTGTCGCTCCGAGCACCCCATCAATAAAGACATTAAAAGGAAAATTGCATTATTCTGTAACGTAACACCAAACTCCGTTATAGAAGCTTTGGATATGCAAACCATATACGATGTGCCAATGGCCATGCTTAAAGAAAGGTTAGACAAAACGGTTTTAACCAAATTAAAACTTTCTGCTAAGAATGAACCCGACATGGATAGTTGGTTAAACTTTTTAACCCGCCATAAAAATCCTAAACACGAAGTTAAAATTGGATTAGTTGGAAAGTATGTTGAGTTGCCTGATGCCTATAAAAGTATTGCAGAAGCTTTTATACATGCAGGTGCAAGTAAAGAGTGTAAAGTGAAATTAGAATACATACACAGCGAATTAATTACTGATGAAAATGCTAAACACAAATTAGGACATTTGGATGGCGTGTTGGTTGCCCCTGGTTTTGGTGATAGCGGTATTGATGGGAAGATTGCTGCCGTTAAGTATGTGCGTGAAAATAAAGTTCCATTTTTCGGAATTTGTTTAGGTATGCAAACCTGTGTAATAGAATTTGCCCGTCATGTATTGGGTTATAAAGATGCACACAGTACCGAGATGAATGCCAAAACCAAGCATCCTGTTATTGATATGATGCCTGAGCAAAAGAAAATTACTGCTAAAGGCGGAACCATGCGTTTGGGTACTTATGTATGCGAGATAAGTAAAGACAGTAAGGCTTATAAAGCCTATGAGAAAACAAAAATTACCGAGCGTCATCGCCACCGTTATGAGTTTAATAACAAGTTTGCCAAAGAGTTTGAAAAAGCAGGAATGAGCATTACTGGTATTAACCCAGATACCAAGTTGGCCGAGATTGTAGAAATTAAAGATCATCCGTATTTTGTAGGGGTACAGTTTCACCCAGAATACAAGAGTACGGTACTCACGCCACATCCATTGTTTGTTAGGTTTGTAAAAGCCGCAATGGATTACAGCAATTCATAAAAAATTAAGAAGGTCGAGCAGCTATGTTCGGCCTTTTTTGTGTGCACAATATTTAATCATAAAATAAATTGAACAAAACGTTAATCTATCCATTAGCTGCGGTCCTTAATTACATATTCTGTTTAGCTAATGTATCCTTTCCCCGCTCGGGGTCATGTTTTTAATGATCTCGGATTCACCATCTAAAATTTCTTGCCAGCGTTTTTTTACGTATGCTTCGCCTTTGTATTCTTTGGCCAAATCAATAAAAGTTACATAATGCCCGGCTTCGCTTACCATAAACTCGTGGTAAAATTCACGTAAATCAGGGTCGCTCATGTTTAACGATAAAACCCTGAAACGCTCACAACTGCGAGCTTCAATCATGGCCAATAACAACAAACGTTCTGCAACTTGTTCGTTTCTATCGCCACCACGTGTAATCAGTTTCATCAACTCATTTACATAGGCATCTTTCCGTTGCGGTCCAAATTTAAAACCGCGTTTATCCAACTCTTTTAACACTTTTCTAAAATGTCCCCATTCTTCGGCAACTATGGCGGTGCAAGTTTTTACCATTTTTTCAAACTCGGGGTATTGCACAATTAGCGATATTCCTGTTGTAGCAGCTTTTTGTTCACAGTATGCATGGTCAATCAAAACTTCTTCTAACGATTTTTCTGCAGCATTGGCCCAACGTGGGTCGGTAACTAATTTTAATCCTAACATGCCGCAAAGCTATGATAATTGTATATACTATGTCTTAGGTAAGGTTAAATAAAGTGCTTAAGTTGCTGTAAAATAGCACTTCATCTAAAAAACAGCCAAACAAAGGGTAATTGTGTGGTAGCTGCCTAAAAATTAGTACTTTTGCACGCTGTTTAAAGAAGCATAATTAAATACAATGGATAGAAATTCAATTATTGGCCTGGGCTTAATTTTTGTAATCTTGGTAACTTTTGCCTGGATTAATCAACCTAGTGATGCCGAACTTAAAACGTTGCAACTACAAAAAGATTCGATTCTATTGGTTCAACAACAAAAAGATATTGAGGCTAAAGCGCAATTGGCATTGATAGCAAAAGCAGATAGTATCCAAGCTACTGATAGCATGGCCATTAAAGCATCGTATGGTACTTTTGCAACTGCTGCCGTTGGAAAGGAATCGTTTACAACCATAGAAAATAACGATATGCTATTAACTTTTAGCAATAAAGGTGGAGCACTAAAAAAGGTGGTTCTTAAAAATCATAAAAAATATGATGGTACAGAACTTGTTTTATTTGATGGCACTAATGAGGAATTAAACTACAGTTTTAAAACCAAAGATGGCAAACAAATTAATACCAGTGATTTGTATTTTACCCCACAACCTGATGCTGATGGTAAGGGGTTGAGCATGAAATTAGAAATTGGCGCTAACCAGTACATTGAGCAGTATTATACTTTTAGTGATAAAACCAATATGGTTAGCTACAAGTTAAACTTGGTTGGAATGGATAAAAGCATTGCCGCTACAGCTAAATTTATTGACATGAATTGGTCTGCTAAAATTCGTCAGCAAGAAAAAACATTTGATGCCGAACACCGTACCACCACTGTTTATTACAAAACTACTGCTGAAGAGCCTGATTATATTTCGGAAACCAAAGAAGAAGCAGTTGATTTAACAACTCCAGTAAAATGGGTATCCTTTAAGCAACAATATTTCAATGCCAGTTTAATTGCCGAAAAAGAATTTATAAGTGCAAAAGTTGAAACTAAAAATGATGCTACACAACAATACATCAAACAACTTACTGCTAGTTTAGTAGTTCCTTATAACCATACGCCAAATGAATCTTTTGGTATGAAGTTTTATTTTGGTCCTAACCATTATAAAACGTTGGCTAAGTTAGACGAAAGCCAATTGGAGCGCATTGTGCCAATGGGTTGGGGTATTTTCCGTTGGGTAAATAAATATTTAACGGTAAACGTATTTTACTTCTTAAGCCAATACATCAGTAGTTTTGGTTTGATAATTTTCCTATTAACATTGATTGTTAAAACCATTTTGTTCCCATTGGTTTACAAGTCGTATTTGTCAACCGCAAAAATGCGTGTGTTAAAACCAGAGTTGGAAGAAATTAAAGAAAAGTTTGGCGATGACATGACCAAAATACAACAAGAGAACATGAAAATGTATCGCCAAGCAGGTGTAAATCCTTTGGGTGGTTGTGTTCCTGTATTGTTGCAAATGCCAATATTGGTTGCCATGTTTCAGTTTTTCCCAAGTGCGTTTGAATTACGTCAACAAGCATTTTTATGGGCACCAGATTTAAGTACTTATGATAGTATTTTGGATTTTGGATTTAGTATTCCGGGTTATGGAAGCCATGTAAGTTTATTTGCCTTGCTCATGACAATCTCATCTGTTGTATATGCAGTGTATAACAACGAGCAAAGTGGCATGACTGGGCAAATGAAATGGATGAGCTATTTTATGCCAGTAATTTTCTTGTTTATGCTAAACAGTTTTGCGGCAGGTTTAAACTATTACTATTTTGTAAGTAATTTATTTACCATAGGTCAACAGTTGTTAATCAGGGCTTTTGTTGATGATTCCAAAATGCACGCACAAATTCAGGAGAATAAAAAGAAGCCTGTTACCAAAAGTAAATTTCAACAGAAATTAGAAGAAATGACCAAAGCGCGTGGTGTTGATGTTAAACAACCCATTAAAAAGAAATAAGTATCAATCTTTAATACTATTAAAACCGCTTTAGAAGAAATTTTAAAGCGGTTTTTTGTTGTTCAATACATAGTATGCATAACTTATAAAGAGGTTGTATTATTCCTGTTTAATCTAATTCTTGGCTCTATTAATATTTATAATTACAACATGTTGTAGTAAAACATTTAA
>CALPIR020000099.1 GCA_943323675.2 Chitinophaga pinensis
TACCCAAAGGCCATCCCGCATATGGGTTTATGACCATGAATTTTGCTGCCAATTTTCTTGGCTTAGATAATGCCGCAACTCCATTTGGTTTAAAGGCCATGGAGAGCATGCAAGATGTAAATGCCAATAAAGAAAGGGCTAGTAATAGCCAAATCATGTTTTTGTGTTTGCATGCTGCTGGGTTAACCCTCATTCCTACTTCTATTATTGGATATCGCGCGGCACAGCATGCTGCAAACCCTGCCGATATCATGTTGCCAACAATAATTACTTCTTTTGTTGGAACCATAGCTGCATTAATTTTCGTTAGTATTAAACAACGTATTAATTTATTAAATCCTATTGTAATTGCCTTTGTAACAGTTATTAGTGCAGTAATTGGGTTTTTATTGTTTTATGTTAATCAGCTTACAGGCATTCAAAAATTTCATTTTACAGGCAACCTAAGTAACGGTGTTTTGCTATTTATTATATTAGCCATTGTTGCTTATAGTATATTTCAAGAAAAGATTTTCAAAACTAACAACACCAATATTTTCGATTCGTTTGTACACGGTGCCAAAGATGGTTTTACAACTGGTGTGCGTGTTTTACCTTATATGATAGCCATGTTGGTGGCCTTAAGTATTTTTCGTAACTCTGGTTTAATGAATATTGTAATGAGTGGTGTAACCTCTGTGCTTGCCGCTTTTGGTGTTGATCCACAAATTATACAAGCCATACCTGTTGCATTAATGCGTCCGTTTAGTGCAGGTGGTTCTCGTGGTTTTATGCTAGATGCAATGAAAACATACGGGGCCGATAGTATTGCTGGTCAGCTTTCATGTTTGTTTCAAGGTGCAGCCGAAACTACTTTTTATGTAGTAGCATTATACTTTGGTTCGGTAAATATTAAAGATAGCCGCTACGCCCTAAGCGTGATGTTGTTGGTTGATTTAGTTTGTATCATTACAGCTATTTTTGTGGTAAAGATTTATTTTTAAGATGAGGGCGTGTAGCCCGGCTATTCGCTGCAAGTCCTCACTCGTTCCTCGCTTTGGTCTTTCCGCTTCTATCCGGCACGCGGAGTAACACCCAATTGCATAAAAATTATCAACGTGCATACAAAACATACTTTTTTCTAATATTTTCGCATTTCATCATTTGTCAAATTATGCGCTTATGGTGCTGTAAATAGTAAAAAACAATAAATAATTTATACGTATGGCTTTAGACATAACAGGAAAAATTGTTCAGAAAATGAACAAAACTGAAGGAATTAGCAAAGCAGGTAAGGCTTGGAGCAAGCAAGAATTTGTAATTGAAACGCAAGAAACTTACCCTCGTAAGGTAATGATTAGCACCATGAACGAGAAGGTTAATGACCTTGAACGTTTTAATGTTGGTGATGTAATTACTGCATCGTTAAACATTGAAAGTCGTGAATACAATGGCCGCTGGTACACAGACGCACGCGCATGGAAAATTCAAGGTCAAGGCGCTGGAGGAACAAATGTTGATCCAGATCCTTTTCATCCTGACAATGAACCAAATTTTACAGCCGATTCTGCCTCAGACGATTTACCGTTTTAACTAAAACATTAGCAAAAGCGTCCCGAAGTTACATTCGGGACGCTTTTTTATTTTATATACCATTATCCTTTTAATAGATTTGTGCGGTTATGATTAACCACAACCTTAAAATATACAATACGCTAACGCGTACAACCGAAAAGTTTGAACCAATACATATTGGCCATGTGGGCATGTATGTTTGCGGACCAACGGTATACAACAATGCACATTTAGGCAACGCGCGCACTTTTGTTTCGTTTGATGTAGTATTCCGTTATTTACAACACTTAGGTTACAAAGTGCGCTATGTGCGCAATATCACTGATGCGGGTCATCTAGAAAATGATGCAGATGAAGGTGAAGATAAAATCAGCAAAAAAGCAAAACTAGAGCAATTAGAACCGATGGAAATTGTACAACGTTACACCATCGATTTTCACCATGTTATGGATTCGTTTAATGCGTTACCTCCAAGCATTGAGCCAACGGCAACAGGTCATATTATTGAGCAAATAGAAATGACCAAACAAATTATGGCCAATGGTTTTGCATACGAAAGTAACGGTACCATATATTTTGATGTAGAAAAGTTTGCAAAAGACAATAACTATACTGCATTAACGGGTCGTAATTTAGATGACTTGTTAAACGGAACACGCGAACTTGGCGGACAAGTTGATAAGCGCGGCCGATTAGATTTTGCACTTTGGATAAAAGCCAAACCTGAGCATATTATGCGCTGGCCTAGTCCATGGGGCGAGGGTTTTCCGGGTTGGCATCTGGAGTGCTCTGCCATGAGTAAAAAATATTTAGGCGATCGTTTTGATATACATGGTGGAGGTATGGATTTAGCACCTACGCACCATACCAACGAAATTGCACAAAACGTAGCTTGCAATCACCACAAAACTCCGGTTAATTATTGGATGCATACCAATATGCTTACCGTAAACGGACAAAAAATGAGTAAGAGTTTAGGTAATTCTTTTTTGCCATTTGAGTTGTTTTCGGGTGGCCACAATTTATTGGATAAAGCATATAGTCCAATGACAGTGCGCTTCTTTATGCTGCAGGCCCACTATCGCAGCACATTGGATTTTAGCAACGAAGCCTTACAAGCTGCCGAAAAAGGTTTTGCACGATTAATGAATGCCATGAAATTGTTAGGAGATTTAAAATCATCAACAACATCTACCTCTGATATCAGCGAATTAAAAACCAATATATACGCTGCCATGGATGACGATTTTAATACACCAATTACATTGGCTCATTTATTTGAAGGGGTAAGGATTATTAACAGTGTAAATGATGGCAAAGAAAGCATTACCGAAAGCGATAAAATTGAATTGGTAAAATTAATGACAAGCATGGTATTTGATGTGTTGGGTTTAAAAATAGAAAATGCTGTAAATACCGATAAAATTGATGGTTTGATGAACATGATTTTAGATGTTAGAACAGATGCCAAATCGCGCAAAGATTTTTCTACCTCTGATTTAATAAGAGATAAATTAAAAGAAATTGGTTTCGAAATTAAAGATGGTAAAGAAGGAACAAGTTATACCATTAACTAATAATGATCGTTTATAATCTCGTGTTATTAAACAGCAAAATGAAAAAAATTATCCAAATAAAAATAAGCACTATTGCATTGTTTTCAGTAGCATTGGTATCCTGTAACGAGTTGCCCAAAAATCAACCCAAACAAGAAACCACAACAACAGAAATTGCTTTACCATACACACAAGTTTCGCCTATTTTTAATGCGGATAGTGCCTACTATTTTGTTGAAAAACAAGTTTCGTTTGGATCTCGTGTAACCAACAGTGAACCGCATAAAAAGTGTGGCGATTGGATGGTAAGCGAATTGAAAAAATATGCTGATAATGTAATTGAGCAAAAAGCTTCCATTACCAATTTTGATAACAAAAAATTAAACGTTAGGAACATTATTGCAGAAATAAACCCCCAAGCCCCAACTAGAATTTTATTATGCGCGCACTGGGATAGCCGCCCTTATGATGATCAAGATACCAAAGATACCGATAAACCAATTTTAGGTGCAAACGATGGAGCAAGTGGAGTAGGTGTTCTGATGCAAATTGCAAAAACATTAAAACAAATTCCGCCATCTGTAGGGGTTGATATTGTTTTGTTTGATGCTGAAGATTTAGGTAAACCAGAGCATGACAATAGCTATTGCTTAGGTTCACAATATTGGAGTGCAAACTTGCACAAGCCTGGTTATAAAGCCAATTTTGGTATTTTGTTAGATATGGTTGGAGCACCCGAAGCAAAATTTGCTTGGGAGCAAGTGTCTATAGAAGCTGCGCAAACTGTTTTGCAAAGTGTTTGGCAAACGGGTCATAATTTAGGTTACAGCAATTACTTTATGTACTACCAAAAGTCGGGTATCATTGATGACCATTACTACGTAAATAAAATCGCGAAAATACCAACCATAGATATTATACACTATGATGCGGCTTCACGTACCGGATTTCCTAACCATTGGCACACGCACAACGATAACATGAGTGCCATTGACAAAAATACATTGAAGGCAGTTGGGCAAACTTTATTGGAAGTTATTTATACCACCAAGTAATCATATACAGCTGCATCACAACGATTAATGTTGAATTCAAAATGCCTTTAATTGATGTGATATTTTGCCGCTAAATACTATTCGCATTTACACTGACGGGAGTTGCCACACACAGTTAAAATGTGGTGCTTGGGCCGCTATCATTTATCTTAATAATGATGAACACATTATTAATGGTATTGCTGAAAATACCACACATAACCGAATGGAACTGCAAGCAATAATTAATGCGGTTGAATACCTTATTTGCAAGGCTATTAGTTTTGATAAAATTGAGGTATTTACAGATAGCCAATATGCAGTTAACTTAACAACAAGAAAACAAAGAATTTTAGATAATAATTACTTCACTAAAAAAGGCAGTGTATTACAAAATTCCGACTTACTAAAGGTTTTATTTAACCTTTTTGATACAATGCCTTTAAAACTAATAAAGGTTGCTGCTCACCAGCCTGAAAGTATTAAAAACAACCAGAACCGCAGGGTAGATTTAATGGTGCGTGCATTAATGAGAGAAACGGTACTTAATAATTAATTTTTTGTAGTTGATGTTGTTGTATATTTTTTCCAATAGCGTTTTCCATAACCACAAAAAATTTCATCCCCGCTTTTAATAATTTTATTGGCTATAATACAAACGTTATTATTTTCATCTAATGCTATTCTACTATTATTCTTAAATCCCGATGTTCCTAGACCCATTGCATCGTTTGCATATTTGGCAAAGCAATCACTTTTAATAGAGTCCATAATACTGCCATCTAGCATGGCTATAAAATACTGGTCGTTTCCTTTCTTAGCTCGTTTTTTAGCTATTTCATCCGTAAGTCTTTCGCCCCTAAAAGTTGCTATTACTTCATCTTTATAAATATTAATAGCAGTATATAATCCATTACCAGCATTTTCCAATTGCGAAATAGCCTTATATAAATAAAGCTTTTCTGGTGCTTGTATTGCGTTGCTATCAATAGTTTTTTTCATGTATGTGTAATTAACAGCTATTTTTCTAGTATACAAGCATCTTTGTTCGTTTCACTTTCAAAATTTGGCTTTTAATAGTATGCTTTGCTTGTATTAATTTAAAATTTTCTTGAGGTAAAACGTTAGTCAGGATTTAATCCATTTGAGGTTGATTAAAATAAGATCACACATGCTAAGAATGAATAAGTTTAATTTGATGCACGATATACATGTTGAGTTTCAAAAAAAATATAACAAACAGTACTAATTAAATATATGGAGGGAAAAGTTGTATTAAGGCTAATTTGATAAGTGAAGATTACACCTACAATTTATTTAAGCCATGAACGGCTTTTGCAATTTGACCAATAAGTTCAGGCTCTTTTTCAAATGCGTTACCAACTACAACCACATCAGCTCCTGCATTACAAGCTGCAATAGCACCTTCAGGTGTTTTAATACCACCGCCTATAAATATTGGTCCGTTTACACTTTCGCGTACCGCACTAATTATTTTGGTTGATATAGGATGTTGCGCACCACTACCGGCATCCATGTATGTAACTTGCAAACCTAACATTTCACCTGCCATGGCTGTGCATGCGGCAATACTATGTTTCTCGGCAGGTATTGGTGTGGTGTTACTCATGTAACTTACAGATGTAATATTACCACCATCAATAAGCATGTATCCAGTAGGAATAATTTCTAAACCACTTTGTTTAAGCATAGGTGCGGCCAATACATGTTTACCAATTAATAAATCAGGATTACGCCCGCTTATTAATGACAACAACAAAATTGCATCAGCATTTTTACTCACTTGCATGATGTTGCCTGGAAAAAGTACCACAGGAATTTGTGTGTGTTGTTTGATAATTTGAATGCACTTATCAAAAAAACCATTGGTTATTAAGCTACCACCAACCAAAATAAAATCAATTGAAGATTCATTGCTGTGTTGGCAGATATTAACCAATTGCGACTCACTTTCAATGCTATCAGGGTCTATCAATACAGCCAAATGTTTTAGGTTATTGGCGATGTTGTTCTTAAGGGTATGTAGTACTAGGTTTTTCAAGCTATTAATTACTCGTAAACATTATCTCATTTACGCATCCTTACAAATAAAGCACTTTTTACTAAATTGTTGTGCTTAATTCTTGTATTTAGTGATATATAGTTATCTAAATACCCGCAAAAGCTTACTGCATAAGGGTATTGCGTTTATGATAATTTTGTAAGTGCCTCACTGTCTATTTTTAAAAACAAAAGATCTCATTAATAGGTGATTAACTATGCAAGCAAAATCAATAAAATCAGCTAAATTAGTGTTAATAATTTGGTTATGCACATACCTTAACCCTTACGCAGTATGCTTGTGGAATGTTGGCAAAATTGTTTGTGTGGAAAATGCAGTTTGATTGGAAACATATTCTAGACCATTTTTGATGAAAAACCCCCTAAAAAAAACGGAGTTACTTTTAAAACTTATAAACCCAAAAATTTGTTCCAATAATATGAGCACCAAATCATCTAAAAAAACCGAGCAAAGAGGCCTTCGCGTGGATCGCTTCTTTACTAAGGATGGCGTAAGCGCATTCGACTTGTTTGAATACGACAGCCGCACCTCTGTAATTAAAAATCCGAATGGAGAAAAAGTATTTGAGCTAAACAATGTAGAAGTTCCAAAATTTTGGAGCCAAGTAGCTACAGATGTTTTAGCACAAAAGTATTTCCGTAAAGCAGGTGTTCCGATGCCTGATGGTTCAAGCGGTAGCGAAAACTCTATTAAGCAAGTAGCACATCGCATGGCGCATTGCTGGAAATCGTGGGCTGAACAATACGGTTACTTTGCTTCTGCAGAAGATGCAAATAAGTTTTATGATGAGTTGGTATTTATGATTATTGGTCAGTATGCTGCACCAAATTCTCCTCAATGGTTTAATACGGGTTTGTACAGCTCATATGGCATCACCGGTAAACCACAAGGTCATTACTTTGTAAATCCTAATACTGGTAAATTAGAAAGGTCTACTTCAGCATACGAACGTCCGCAACCTCACGCTTGTTTTATTTTATCTGTAAATGATGATTTAGTAAACGAGGGTGGTATCATGGATCTTTGGGTACGTGAAGCGCGTATCTTTAAATATGGCTCTGGTGTAGGAACAAACTTTAGCCGCGTGCGTGGTGCAGGCGAAAAACTTTCGGGTGGCGGAACCTCATCGGGTTTAATGAGTTTCTTAAAAATTGGTGATCGTGCTGCAGGTGCAATTAAATCTGGAGGAACAACCAGACGTGCTGCTAAAATGGTGTGCTTAGATTTAGATCATCCAGAGATCGTTGAATTTATAAATTGGAAAAAGAACGAAGAGAAAAAAGTAGCTGCATTAATAGCTGCTGGATACCCTAGCGATTATGAAGGGGAAGCATATGCAACTGTTTCGGGTCAAAACTCAAACAACTCAGTTCGTATACCTCATGCATTTTTTAAAGCCTTAGAAGAAGGTAAAAATTGGGACTTAGTTGGACGTGCAAAAGGTGATATCATGAAATCTATTCCTGCAAAAGAATTGTGGGATATGATAGGTGATGCTGCATGGGCTTGTGCCGATCCAGGTGTACAGTATGATTCTACCATTAACGAATGGCATACTTGTCCTGAAGGTGGAACAATCAACGCATCTAATCCTTGTTCTGAGTACATGTTTTTGGATAACACAGCATGTAACTTAGCTTCATTAAATTTAATGCGTTTCTTCGATCCTGCAACCAGTGAGTTTGATGTTAAAGGTATTGAACATGCTTCTCGCATTTGGACTATCGTACTAGAAGTTTCTGTGTTGATGGCTCAATTCCCATCACAAGAAGTAGCTCAGTTATCATATGAGTACCGTACATTAGGTTTAGGTTATGCCA
>CALPIR020000100.1 GCA_943323675.2 Chitinophaga pinensis
AAGGGTCGCAAAAATCAAACTGCCAAGAAGCAGTATCTTTTGTTGTTTGGGTATTACCTGGAATTAAAGTATCTTTTACTATGTATGGGACGTTAAATGAAATAATTGACCAATTAATCATAGAATCAGCTGCTGCTGAAGAATTATTGGTTATTATGCATGAAGCAGACTTCGGATTATTATCATTTCCCCATCCACCTACACTTACGTTTTTGTTGTTAAAAGAAATTTGAGCTGAAGCATTGCCTATTGTAAAAACTAGGCCAATGATATAAATAAGTTTTTTCATGGTAAAAAATTGTAGTACAAAATAACAATTTTAATGGCACTTAATCAAACTAAATAAACTTAATATTCTCTTTTTAGTGCTTGCGAAAATTATTTATTGCCTTTTGCTAAATTAATCACTAAATATGCATACTAGAAAACTCAATTACTTAAACACATATTATGAAAAAACAATTACTAACATTAGCAGTAGGCGCTTTGCTACTGTTTGCAAACAACGCCAATGCCCAGTATTATACTTTAGGTATTGCGGGTTCAAATCCGAAAGGGCTCAATGCTGATGGCGAGAATCCAGCTACTTTATTAACTGGTTGGGCAACTATTTGGACTGGTAATGGCACAGCTGCAGCGGCATTTAGCCCTAATACGCAATTGCCATTCGCTTTTACCTTTAACGGTAATTCTTACACACATTTCAAAGCTTCTAACTCAGGTAGTGTAACTTTTGATACCGCATCTACACTAATACCTGCTTTTGGTAACACTACCTTACCTAGTGCATTGGTTCCTGATAACTCAATCAATATTTTAGGTGTAAAACCATCTAGTTGGGTAAGTGGAACAACTACTTACAATAGTGCTGTAGTTACAAAAACTTTTGGTGTTGCTCCTAACAGACAATTCTGGATTCAGTACAACTTTTTCTCTGAAGCAAATATTTCTACAGGATGGACTTATTGGTCTGTAGTGCTAGAAGAAACTTCAAACAAAGTATACATAGTAGACATGAAAACTCTTTGTCTAAACAATGGAACTGTTTGTGGTAACAATGTAAAAGTTTCAGCTGGTCTTCAGATGAGCAGTTCAGTTGCATACCCTATTACTGGTTCTCCTAACTTAGGTGCTAACAACTACTCAACTAATTTATTTGATGCTTCTGATAACAAATATTATGAGTTTATTAACGGAACACAACCTACAGTTGATTTAACTGTATTTTTGGTAAACAACGAAGCCATTAGCTTAAACAAACCAACTAAAATATACGGAAGTATCAACAATTTGGGAAGTCAAGCAGTAACTTCAATGACTATTAATTACCAATTAGAAAGTGATGCAGTTGTTTCTGCTAATTTAACTGGATTAAATATCGCTGCAAGTGGAGGTTCTTATGTATTCACGCACCCAACTCCATTAATTGTTACCTCTGAAGGTTCAAAAATGTTAAAAGTTTGGGCTACTAATATTAATGGTGGCGCAGATGCATTTCCATCAAACGATATTTTATCTAAATATGTAATTGGAGCAGAAAACTTACGTAAATCATTACACGAAATTTTCTCTTCATCTACTTGCGGACCTTGTGCTCCAGGTAATGCCAACTACAAAAAGGTTGTAGGAGCTAGAGATAACAACTTATTCTCATCTATTAAGTACCAACAAGATTTTCCAGGTACTGGAGATCCATATTCAACTACTGAAAGTGTAGCTAGAAGAAATTTCTATGCAATCAATTCAATTCCAAGAATGGAAGTAGATGGTAAATGGGATCAAAATGCTTCTTCATTTACAGATGCTGTATTTAACCAATTCCAAGCGCTTCCTGCTGAGATTAGCATTGATGCAACTTATAAGGTTTTTGGAAAAACTGTTACTGCCGATATTAAATTAAAATCTGCTATCAATATTACTGGTGATAATAACGTGTTACACGTTGCAATTATTGAAGGTAAAACAACTGCGAATTTAAAATCAAACGGAGAAAAAGAGTTCTTACATGTAATGAAGAAAATGGTACCTAATCAAAACGGTACAGTGCTTACTGGTGGGTTAGCGCTTGGTGTTGAGAAATCATATACATTATCATATGAATTTCCAGGCAATTATCGTTTAGCTCCAGATGGTCAAAATCCAATTAGTTTAGCTACTGAGCATTCAGTAGAAGGTTTTGATGATTTAGAGGTAATCGTTTTTGTTCAAAATATCACAACTAAAGCTGTAGTTCAATCTGCAAATGCTGAGAGAACTGCCTACTATGCATTAGGCTTAGGTGAAAAAGAAAATAGCATAAAAGCTGCAGTTTATCCTAACCCTGCTTCAAGTACCTTCTCTATCGCTTCTCCAAACGCAGGTCGTTACGGTTACGTACGTGTTTTTGATATCAGTGGTAAAGAAGTAGTAGCAAACCAATTGGTTGAGTTTAACAACACACAAGTTGATGTTGCTAACTTACAAGCTGGTGTTTACTTTGTGGCAATCACTACTGATGGTCAAACTTCAACTCAAAAATTAGTTATTGCTAAATAATTAGCAACAATTTGATATAACAAAAAACGCCTCGCAATTTGCGAGGCGTTTTTTATTTAAAGGCTTTTTCTTATTTCCTATAGAGCGTGAGCAACAACTTCTTTAACTTCAGGAACCATACGTGTTAACATTCCCTCAATACCTCGTTTTAAAGTTACTGTAGATGATGGGCATCCACTGCATGACCCCCTTAACTCAACGGTAACTATACCGTTTTCGAAATCTCTAAATGAAATTTGCCCGCCATCAACTTCAACTGCGGGTTTAATGTAAGTATCTAATATTTCTTTTATTTGTTCAACAATCACATTGTCGTTGCCGTAGTCCTTTGTATTTTCCACAGGTGCCTCTAAAGCAATGGGTTCACCAGCAGCCACGTATGATTTAAGGAACTCTTTCATAATTGGAATAATTTCTTCCCATTCAACTCCTGGTACTCGGGTTAGGGTTACAAAATTATTCATAATAAATACGCCTTGTACGAAACTAAACTCAAATAGGTTTTTCGCAAGTGGAGAATAAGTAGTTGATTCTACATTTGGAAAGTCAGCAGTTTGGTCAGGGAAAATCATGCGGTTAAACACAAACTTCATTGTTTCCGGATTTGGTGTGGACTCACTGTATACGTCTAAAAAATCTTTTATATCAGTCATAAATTTATTTATATACCTACAAAGGTAACCAAGTTTTTATTAGTGGCTATTAGTTTTGATTATGACAATGATTCGATGTTTTTCTTTACTTAATCAATTTTACTGCGAAGAATGTTCCAAATCAGGTCTTGCTCAAACCCTTTTCCTGCAATATATCTTGCTACTTTAGCTCTTTTACTCAATACGTTTTTATCAGTTGTTTCAGACCATTTTTTATCAATCTGCTCGTTCAATGTGTGCAAATAATCTTGATCGTTAATCTCATTGAGTGCCTTATTAAGGCAATATTCCGAAATGTCCTTTTGTTTTAGCTCTAATTTTATTTTTACTTTCCCCCAATGTTTTACCCTAAACTTACCTCCTGCAAACGCAATGGCAAACCGTTCTTCATTCAGGTAATTTTGCTCAATTAACGAGAGTAATATTTCTTGCGCATCAATACCCCATATACCCCATTCGCTTAATTTATCAAGTACCTCTTTATGGCATCGCTCTTGGTAGGCACAATAGTTTGCCGCTTTCAATAAAGCCTGAGATGGGGTTAGTTTTATGTATTTTTTGTTTTCCAAATAATGTTCGAAATTATACTATTTACCTTTATTACTTGATAAAAAGGTAGTAATATGTATAAGCATTGTGAAAAAAAATAAGATTAATCGTTATTAAACATATTAAACAACATACTTGCTGTTACATTTGCTTGCACAAGTGAAAAACAAATTAGCATTAAACTTATTATTTACCGCAAATGGAATAAGCGGCTTTGCACAAGGCATTAGTATGTTGGCAATTCCTTGGTATTTTGCAAATAATACTACATATTTCAATAAGGCATATGGTTTGATTACCATTGGAGTTTTATTCTTTGGTTTGTATGCGGGTACCTTGGTTGATAAGTATAGCCGAAAAGCAAACTTTTTAGGTAATAGTTTGGTGTGTGGTTTTTTACTACTTGCTATTGCTGGTGTTGGGTTTTATCAAAATGGGTTAAATGATATTTTAGTGGTGGCAGTATTTGGTATTACTATGTTAAATTATAATATTCATTATCCAACTTTATATGCTTTTGGACAAGAAATTAGTTCGGTTGAGGATTATGCCAAGGTAAATTCAAACATCGAAATCGTTGGTCAAAGCACCAGTATATTATCAGGTGGTATTGCGGCAATTATGTTAGAAGGTGTTACAATAAATTTACCAATTATAAATTATTCTATTGTTATCAGTTCATGGAATATCTGGGAGATTTTTATTTTAAATGCTGGCACTTACTTTTTAGCAGCCACTCTTATTCTATTTATTAAATATCAACCTATACAAAAAAACACGCAACATCTTCAAATATTTGAGCGTATAAAAGTGGGATTTACTTATCTAAGGCAACATCCCAAACTGTTAATTTTTGGAGTATTTAGTTACAGTGTATTTGCTATGTTATTAGTTGAAATACACGCAGTACTTCCCGCATATGTCGATAAACATCTACATGAAAATGGAAGTGTTTTTGCCATTGCCGATGGTATATATGCTTTAGGGGCTTTATGTGCTGGTTTGTTTGTAAACAAGGTGTTTACTGCTTCATCAACTCAACGGGCAGTAATTATTTTAACAGCAATTACTGCTGCCATATTTATATGGGCCTTTGCGGCTAAAAGTGTTTTAGTTATATATTTGGTTAGTTTAATATTGGGCTTTACCAATGCAGGTATTAGGGTTTTAAGGTTAACTTATTTATTTAAGCAAATCCCCAACGAGTTGATGGGCAGGGTAAATAGTATTTTCAATATGCTAAATATTTTGGTTCGTTCATTATTTATATTTCTGTTTTCTGTTCCATTCTTTAATTTTGATAACCGTATTATTTGGGCATTCTTAATTATGGCTGTATTTTTACTTCTTTCAGCTTTAGTATTGATGTTCAACACAAAAAAATCCATTGAAAAATGATGCAATATTTCATTAAAGACATCGCTCAAATTGTTTCGGGCAGCTTTGTTCAATTTAACGAAGCCATAAGCCCTAGTGCAATAGCGCATTTATTGATTGATTCTCGCAAGGTTATTTACCCAGAATCTTCTGTTTTTATTGCCATAAGTGGTGAGCGAAACAATGGTCATCACTACCTAAAAGATGCCTATGATGCGGGTGTGCGTCATTTTATTATTGAAGAATTGCCTGCCAATTTATTACCTAATGATTGCAGCGTTGTAAAAGTAAGTAACAGTTTAGTGGCTTTGCAGGAATTGGCAGCTTTTCATCGTTCGCAATTTAAATGTCCTGTTGTGGGTATTACAGGCAGTAACGGAAAAACCATTGTTAAAGAATGGTTATTTCATTTGTTAAAAGATGATGTTGCAATTATACGTAACCCTAAAAGTTTTAACTCTCAAGTTGGTGTACCTTTAAGTGTTTGGGGAATGAGCGAGATCCATCAATTAGGTTTATTTGAGGCAGGTATATCCAAGACAAATGAAATGGAAAATTTGCAACAAATTATTAAACCCGATATTGGTATTTTTACATATTTCGGTTCTGCACATGCTGAAGGTTTTAAAAATGAAACAGAAAAATTAGACGAAAAACTTAAGCTATTTCAGGATGCACAAATGCTCGTTTTTTGTGCCGATCAGGTTGAAGTTACACAGGGTGTTACGCGCTTGTTATTAAGTCATAATCCTTCATTAAATGTTGTAAGTTGGAGCCGCGGAACTCAAAATGCAACCTATAAATTCGAAGTTGAACACCGTTATCAATATACCGTTATCACTACCCGTAAAGGCTCACAAACATTAAGTGTTAATATTCCTTTTGTGGATGAAGCAAGTATTATGAATGTTTGCTCTTGCTTCGCATTTTTAATGGCTATAAACAGAGTGAGCACTGATGTGTTGAAACGTTTTGAAGAACTTCAGCCTATTGAAATGCGAATGCAACTTAAAGAGGGATTTAATAATTGTGTAATCATTAACGACAGTTATAATGCTGATATAAATGCGTTACAAATTGCATTAGATTTTATGGAGCAGCAAAGTGCTGGATACACTAAAACGGTTATACTTAGTGATATGTTGCAAAGCGGTTTAGCAGAGCATCAATTGTATACCAATATTGCATCATTAATTAAGCAACGAAATGTCAATCGGTTTATAGGTATTGGCCCATGTATGCAAAAATATAAGCCACTGTTCCCAATTGGCAGTTTGTTTTTTGATGATACCTCATCATTTATTAATAAGTTTATAAGTTTAGATTTTAGCCACCAAATTATATTGGTTAAAGGAGCACGTAAATTCACGTTCGAACGAATTACTTCTTTATTAGAAAAAAAGGTTCACGAAACAGTTTTTGAAATTAACCTCAATGCCATGGTACACAATTTAAATGTGTATCGTAATAAGCTAAATAAAGGAGTGAAGTTGATGGGTATGGTTAAAGCATTTAGTTACGGTTCTGGTAGCTATGAGATTGCTAAAATAATGGAGTACAATAGGGTTGATTACCTTGCGGTAGCATACGCTGATGAAGGAGTAACTTTGCGTAAAGCAGGAATCAAAACCCCCATAATGGTTATGAATCCGGAGCCTGTTGCTTTTGATAGCATCATACAGCATAACCTAGAGCCTGAAGTGTATAATTTCTTTATGCTCGAGCAACTTATTAAGGCTTGCAATGGGCAAGAAATAAGCATACATATTGAGGTTGACACTGGCATGAAAAGATTGGGCTTTGATGAGGTCGAAATAGATGAACTTATTTCCTTAATTCATCTAAATCCTAACTTGCGTATTAAGACGGTATTTTCGCATCTGGCCGCTAGTGATGATAAGAAACATGATTTATTTACCCATGAGCAAATTCAAAAATTTGAGCGCATTAGTGATAAAATAATATCCTCTTTCCATTATCCAATTTTACGGCATATTTTAAATAGTAGTGGAATAGCTCGTTTTCCTGATGCCCAATTTGAAATGGTTCGTTTAGGAATTGGTTTGTATGGAATAGACCCTGCTGAAAAGTTACAAAAACAACTTCAGGTAGTAGGGACACTTAAAACTGTTATATCGCAAATACGAGAAGTTAAATCACATGAAACTGTAGGTTACAGTCGCAAAGGGAACGTTCAGCGCGATTCGCAAATTGCTGTTGTTGCTATTGGTTATGCTGATGGGTTAAACCGTAAGTTAGGTAATGGGAAAGGTTATATGATGGTTAATGGGCATAAAGCACCAATAGTAGGTAGTATATGTATGGATATGACCATGATTGATGTGACAGGTATTAATTGTAGGGAAGGAGATCAGGTGATTGTGTTGGGTAAAGAAATTGATATTAATGAATTGGCATCAAAAATTGGTACTATTTCATATGAGGTATTAACAAGTATATCTCAACGTGTAAAACGCGTTTACTTTTACGAGTAATTATTTTTTCGTTTAATTTTATTACAGCGTTTTCGATGAGTTAATAAAGTTTAGAGTCTAATGCTTCTGAGGTAAAAGAGTTTGCTTCGCAAAGTTACAGCCTGCCCGAGTGAACCGAGTAATCGGGTTGGTTGACAGTGGGTAGAACGAGCATGGAGATTGGGAGTTCAGCATAAATATATACTAGACTTAAACAGCCCTCTTCTCGATACACCCCGATTCGTTATCGGGGCACTCGAATAGGCTGATAATTCTCCAATAAATTTTTCTTAAAAGTTAAACGCTCCCCAATAACAAAGGCATTGCTCTGTGCTTCTCAAAATCTGTAATAG
>CALPIR020000101.1 GCA_943323675.2 Chitinophaga pinensis
TACGTTTGAGTATGTTAAACAGCCTAAACAAACCATTGAGCGTGAAGGGTATGAAGCTTTTACCGAAAGTATTTTGAATCCTTACACTAAAACATATTCAAGCATTAGTAAATTTAAAAAAGCCACTTACTCCGATAACACAGAAGGACAGCATGTGCACATGGCTTTAAAAGTATCGTTAATACAAGTAAGTACGGGCGAAGTGTTGGTAAACGAATTGATAACCGTACTTAAAAAAGACGAATTACATGCTGCAAAATTTAGCGGAAATATCAATAATCTATATCCCAATTTACCCGAAGGAAATTACCTGCCGCAAGTTAGTCGCGAGTGGCGCGATATGTTTTTTAACCCACGTAAAAATTTGTTGCCCGTAAACGATTTATTAAACCAAGCTTTTAATGAAGCTTCATTAAAAATGGCTACTTTTATTCAACCCAAACTACGGTAATAACTAGTTGGTAGGGTTATGTATTTAAATGGATGAGTAAAACGTTACTGATTGTATTTTGCCTTTAGTAAAATGATGGATGAACCTATTAAAATGTATACGTTACTATAAATTAACCAGCCAACGATACACCAATAAGTTTACCAATACCAAAAGTAATTGCAGCAGCAATTAATCCAAACAACACTTGTCTAAATCCAGAAAACCAAATGCTTTTACCAGTAAACAGAGTAATGGCCGATCCAATTAAAAACAAACCTCCAGCACTTAATACAGCACTTAAGCCAATAGCCGTGTAACCGTCAAACATAAAAAATGGAATTACAGGAATTATTGCACCTACCGCAAAAAGCACAAAAGATGTAACAGCGGCTTCCATGGCCGAACCTTTCAAATCATCTGCATTAATTCCCAATTCTTCTTTAACTAAAATTTCGTGGGCTTTATCTTTATCTTGTATAATGTCTTTAGCCATTTGTTTGGCTTGTGCTTCAGGTATTCCTTTCGAATAATAAATGAGCGCCAATTCTTTCTCTTCTCCTTCAGGGTTGGTTTCCAGTTCGTCCATTTCCAATTGCATTTGGTTTTCCGATAATTCTTGAGAACTTTTAACAGAAATCCACTCGCCTAAAGCCATGGATAAGGCCCCCGCCAATAAACCTGCAATACCTGTAAGTAACACTTCTTTTTGACCGCTAGAGGCACCGGCAATACCCATTACCAAACTAAAGTTAGATACCAAACCATCATTACCACCAAGCACAGCAGCGCGTAAAGCATTACCACCAACAGAACGGTGGCGTTTTTCAAATCGGGCAAGGGTTGATACTGTTATGGTTTGTGTGTTGCTAAGTATATTTTTTAAGATGGTAACATGCGCAGTATCAGAAAGGGAAACAGGGGTGTTTGTTTTTTTACGGGCGTTTAAAACCGATGAAGAAATACTTTTTTCTGAATCTAACAATACCCCCAAAATGTAATCGTAACCCAACACTCGACCAATTAATTTAAGCACTTTTGCCCTGCCCGAAGGTGCAGGTAAAAGCGAAGCATCCATTCCGTTTTTTTGTAAAAAGGCTAATGCATGTCCGTTTTCAATCTCGCTCATTTGTTTAAAAATGTTGGCCACGTTTTCGTCTTCTTCGTGCTCAGCAAGTAAGGCATATAAGTAACCCGTGTCTACTTCGGTTTGAATATTTTTTAAATTAATCATGTTGTTTTGGTTTTACTGTCAAACCTAAACAGAAATTAGGTTTTATCCTAAAAAAGTAAACCCAGGAATTGTACAAAAGAGATGTGCTTTGTCAATCTAATTTCAAACCAACAAGATACAATCCATTATTTTTTATTGTATCACGGTAAATGCTTTGGCAAAACAGTATAGAATTAAATCAAGTAGGCTCATGGTAGCAAAGTGCTTTTTGCGCAGCCTCCTCTGGTAATATTGCCTTCTTGCAATACAATATCTGAATGTAAAAATTGAGCTGCTTCCCTTGATTCACTCACCTTAACTGCACTGCGAGTCATCATATTTTCTTCAAAATCGGATAATACCTGTTTTCTTAATCCCACATTTCGCCATTCGGTAGATGGTTTGCAATTAATGGCTATGGCTCTTGCCAATGCAAGTGCATCTAATAAAGCTTGGTTTGCTCCTTGTCCTTTAAACGGACTCATAGGATGCGCGGCATCACCAATTAAAGTTATTGGTCCTATATTTTTTAGGAGTGAGGCTTGGAGTAACGCCCTGTCATATACTGGATAGCCTGATATTTGAACTTCTTGTGTTGCCGCTAAAATAGCTGGAATAGGTTGATGCCATTGTGTTCTGCGGCAGGCTTCTTTTTTAAGTGCTGCTGCACCTTGGGTACTTAATTCTTTTGCTTCTGCCTCTGTTAGTGGGAAACTAAGTTGCCACATAACCGAGTCGGCTGCATAAGGCATCATATAAATGCGCTCGTGGCCATTGGCGGTTTGAAACACCGTAGCGGAATCGAGCAAAGAACTTTGAATATGTTTTAGGGCACTTAACTTGCAAATACCTAATATTACAATACAACCAAGGTATAGCAATGGAGTAGTTTCTTCGCCAATAGTTAACTTACGCAAAGCACTTCGAATACCATCAGCACCTACTACCAAATCGGCAGTTGCATGCTTTGTAGTTTCATTAACTGTAAAGGTCAATTCCACTTTATTTTGGGCCGTATTTTTTATAGCGGTAAGTTGATGCCCCCATTTTACATTGGTATGTTCACTAAGCTGATTAAGTAAAGCTAAACGTAATGCTTGGCGAGCAATATGTATATTGTGTATGTGACTTTTCCTTGGCATTACATTGGGGTTGGTTTCCATCCATTTTCTCATTCCCCATTCGCCTATTACTTTTCCATCTATATTGTGCACCACATGTTTGGTAGAAACAACTCCATCATTTAAAGTTAAAATACCAAGTCCTGATAAAGCTTTACTTGCTTGTTGTAAAGTTAGTCCATAACCCTGCGAACGTGCATCAAAACCAGTATCGCGCTCATATAAAGTAAATGGAATACCCCTGTGCAAACAAGCAACAGCAAGAGCAACACCACCAATGCCACCACCAATAATTGCCACATGGGGGTAATGATGGGTGTCGGCTTCAGGAGGTTTAGCAGCAGGAATTAAGCCTTTGCCTGCACAAGCTAAGCAGTTTTCTAAATGAAATTTTGGAGGGTTGACTTCAGCCGTTTCAGTTGTATTTAACAAGGTATGGTGACGCTTTTTCGCTGTGTTTTTAATCACACGATTTTTTTTGCCGAGTCCTTTACATTCCTCACAAACTGTCCAATCAGAAGCCATTAGTTTCTCCATTTTTGTTTAATGATGCCTTTACTATTCGCAAGGACTTTAATTAAACGCAAATATAAGGGTTGTAGTGGGTTGTTGGTTATGGCTTTTGTAGTTTAGATACGTATTGAAAGTTGGCTTTGATTAAAGCGTAATAAATACATAATCTGGTGCAAGTGCGTATCATAAGCTAATGGGTTTTTAGCTTGCATTGTTCTTTTTAAATCGATTAAAAACTACCAATCCAATAATTAGGAGTAGCACACCTCCAATAATAACATACAATGATTTTAATAGCGAACCTTTATTTTCTATAACCATCCATTTGTTGTTTTCAAAGGCTAATTCTACCTCTTGTTTATTGTCATTATTTAAAATGTATTGATATTGAGGTTTATCTTTTAACGACAAAATGAACTCACATTGATTGTTATGAATATCTTTAAAAAAGGTGTTTTTGAGGTATACAGATTCAATTTCATTAGGCATTGTTCCTAGCAATGCAAAAATTGTTGTTTCATGCCCAAGAATAACCCTTGGATTTATAAGTTTTACTGAATCACCATTAATTATTACAAAACAATTATTTGTAAAATGTTTAATTACCAATGCTGCAAATTCTTCTGGGGATTTAAATGCGCCTTTTTCAAAATGAAAGTTCACCTCACCTTCAAATGCAGTGAGGGAACTTTTTAATACCAATACCTTTTTACCATTTTGTTCATAAATCATCAGGTTTGATAAGTCAGGCTGATGCGCAAAAGCAATATTTACATAAAATAGTAATAGAGAGAAAAGTCTTAACTTCATTGGTATAATTTTTAGTTTCTATTTTGCGTAAGCACCTGCTAAAGCATTAATAAAGTTATTAGCACCTGCTTTGTCAACATGGTAATGATAACCTCTGGTAACATCATAATGTCCGCGACTAGCATCTAAATCGCTGTATTCAGTACCAGCTTCACTTAATCTTTCATATAATCCAAATCCGTCTAATGCATAACCAATCATTCCTGCATGGCCATCTGTTTGAGTAATTTTTGTTGATTTGCCTGTAGCAGCATGGTAGTGGTAACCAGCACCCATATTTATGTGTCCACCAGCATCATCAAATGGAGCTAATGTATAAGCTCCCAAAATTATACTAACAGGAGCAGGTGCATCAAAAACAACACCATTAAATGCGATTCCTCTGGTTGTTGGGGCAGTAGAACCAGGCCCTGTACCAAAGCTTACTGGTGATGTTAATTTTACAGGAGTTACAGGAATATAAATGGTTTTTGTTAACGTAGATACATAAGAAGGTAAGCACTCAACACAGTAGTTTTTATATTCAACACCAACATTTGGGTTAGCCGCAGCCTGGCATTCTGCTTGGGTTGATGTTTTTGTAATTACACCTGTACTCACATTGTACATTTGCCAAGTTGTGTTGTTATAAAATGTAGCTAAGTTTTTTATAAATGCTCCATCCACATCATACACATTTCCATTTTCTAACCAAATGCCTCCTAATGTTGCATCATCACTTATGTTAGTAGGACACCAAGGTCCTTGCACGTGATCTGTAGGCGTACTTTTAGAAACAATTTTGTAGCAATCGGCTGTAGTACCAGTTGATAATGTACGCGAAACAATTGTAATTGGCTCTGCTAAACCTCCTGAAAGGAAATTACTCGATAGAACTTTTACCACCGTTTCGTCTGTAACAGGCGCAGCAGTGCTGTTGGTAGTATCATCATCCTTACTACAAGATACGAAAGCACAAATAAGTGCAGCAAATAATAAATTTTTTAAAGACATTTTACTTATATTAAGGTTCATAATTTAATTAGACGATTTTTTTCAAAAATAACCTTCGCTCTCATTTGCCAATTATAATAGTAACGCATGAAAACAAGGAGAGGTGATTATTTAGCCTTTTGTATGCTAAAATATAGCAGTAGAAAGTTCGGTAATGATACAACGGTTTATCAGAAGTAAAAAGTTGAAGTATTCACATTAGCCTTGCTTTTATAAAATAGGTTGTGAGTTAGTTGATTAATTAAACACTATTCTGTTTTCAATACTTTTATATCCCTAATTTCATACCCTCTTTTCATTCTTTTTAATCGGATATTCTTAAAAATAAAAAAAGGACAATACATGTGAATCACATGCATTGTCCCGATAAAAAACAATTCACCAACTAAAAAAAGTAACCTAATTTGTAATCAAGATGTTTGTCGCAATAGCAGCAAAGTCAACCCAAAAAAGGGGTACAGTGTTTTACCCGAAAATTTCTGTTAATTTCTGTTCGCGGTATTTAAAAATTTGTGCTACACGTTTTTCAATAAATAAGGCATTAATTAACGGTTCTAATATCCATCCTGGAGATAAAAATTCTACACGATCCAACATCTCTGTTCTGCCATCACCTAAATCTTTAAAAGAGTGTGTATGATGCCAACGCACATAAGGACCTTTTATCTGTTCGTCAATAAATTGGTGAGGTGGGTTCCATGTACTTATTTTTGTTTTCCAATTAAAAGGAATACCATTTAATTTAATTCTGTATTCAATTAAAGTACCTGGAAACATTTTAATGGGCATGGGTGTAAGAATTTTAAATTCTAACTCGGGTGGTGTTAAAGCATTTAGGTTCTCGGCCTTGCTAAAAAAATCAAATACCACATCCAGTGGTTTATTAATAATGGTAATCGTTTCAAGTATATGTGGTTTCATTTTTGGGTTTGATTTATATTTAAATCATCAACACTAATAAAGACAATTAAAAAGCCTAACTGTTTTAACTACCTTTGCAATGTGAATTATTTACGCGCAGAAAACTTATACAAACGATATGGCGATAGGATATTGTTTGAAAACCTAACGTTAACCATAGAAAAAGGCGATAAAATCGCATTAATTGCTAAAAATGGTACCGGAAAAACCAATTTGTTAAACATTTTAGCAGGCCTTGACACCAGTGATGGAGAAGGTAAGGTTATTACCGATAAAAATATACAAGTGGCTTATTTGCCGCAAGAACCTTATTTGGATCCTAAATTAAATGTTTGGGATGCTTTGTTTAATAGCAATAACGAATTGCTAAAAGCCGTTGCCGAATATGAAGAGGTGATGCGCATTTCTGAAACCAACCATGACGAAGCCACCATGCTTAAGTTGCAATATGCAATGGAAAAAATGGATTTACTTAGTGCCTGGGATTACGAAAGTCGAATCAAGTTAATTCTTACGAAATTAAGTATAACCCGCTACGATCAACCAGTAACTATGCTAAGTGGTGGCCAACGTAAACGTTTGGCTTTGGCGCGCATTTTAATTCAAACCCCCGATTTAATTATTATGGATGAGCCTACCAACCATCTTGATGTAGAGATGATTGAATGGCTTGAAGGTTACCTTAAAAGTGCAGATGTTACTTTGTTTTTAGTTACCCACGATAGGTACTTTTTAGATGCAGTATGTAACGAAATTATAGAATTAGAAAATAACCAACTTTACACATACAAAGGCAATTATGCTTATTTTATGGAGAAAAAGGAGGAGCGCATTTTTAAAGAAGGTAGGGAAATTGATAAAGCCCGTAATTTATTTAGAAAAGAGTTAGATTGGATGCGAAAGCAACCAAGAGCTCGAGGAACCAAACAAAAAGCCCGAATTGATGCCTTTTACGAAACCAAAGAAAAAGCCAGCCAAAAGATAGAAAATAATAAGGTTGAGTTAGACATGAAAATGCAACGCCTTGGTGGTAAAATAATTGAGCTTCATCATGTTAACAAGACTTTTCCAGGTTTAAAAATTATTGATGATTTTAGTTACATGTTTAGGCCAGGCGAGCGTGTTGGTATTATTGGTAAAAATGGTGTTGGTAAAAGTACCTTTTTAAATACCTTAATGGAGCTTGATACGCCTGATAGCGGGCACATTAGCAAGGGAGATACTGTTGTTTATGGCTATTACTCGCAAAAAGGTTTAGAGATAAAAGAAGATAAGCGTGTGCTTGATGTGGTGAAAGACATTGCAGAGGTAATAGAATTGGGCAGGGGCGAGCAGGTAACTGCCACACAATTGTGTAAGCGCTTTTTGTTTGATGATAAAATGCAACACACATACGTTAGTAAATTAAGTGGTGGTGAACGCAGAAGACTATTTTTACTAACCGTATTAATTAAGAACCCGAACTTTTTGGTGTTGGATGAACCTACAAATGACTTGGATATTCAAACCTTAAATGTGTTGGAAGACTTTTTAGAAAGTTATAAAGGTTGTTTGGTAATTGTAACCCATGATAGGTACTTTATGGATAAACTGGTTGAACACTTGTTTATTTTTGAAGGTGAAGGCAAAATACGTGACTTTAATGGCAATTACCAGGATTATCTGGATGAGCAAGAGGAGAAGCGTAACGCAGCTAAATTGGCACAACAAGCGCCTAAAGTAGCAAAAGTGGAGTTGCCTGTAACTGCTGTACAAGCAGCAAAAGCTCCTGCTAAACGTAAGCTAAGCTTTAAAGAACAACAGGAGTTGGACGCACTAACTAAAGACATCCCAGAACTAGAGTTAAAGAAATTGGAGTGGAGCGCCAAATTAAGTGCCGGTAGCAGTAACCACGAAGATTTAATGCAGTGGAGCAGGGCAGTAGAAGAAATA
>CALPIR020000102.1 GCA_943323675.2 Chitinophaga pinensis
AAACCAAGTATAGGAAAAACGACCTGAACCGCCTGAAGCCATAGTGCCAACGGTAGATGTTGCACCTGAGCATATAGTAGCATCATTACCTGCACCTGCCCAAGTTACGATACCTATTGGTGAAGTATAATCGGCAGCATCAGGATTAAAGTTAGCCCAACCATTTGTCCAATTGTTGTTGTTGCCAAATGCACCTTTATAATTTGTTTGTGTAAAGAATGGATCAGTTAATTTGGTATCACCGAAAGAAGCGCCTGAAGCTGCTACAGATCCTGCTTTGAACCCAAAATCAGGGTTGGTATAGTTAAATGGATTATTGTATACACTATTAATTGCAGCACTTGTATCTGTTCCATTTGTTACAATGGTTTGACGAACAGTTGCAGCATTTGATGATGAGTTATTTATTGAGTATAAATTACCTGCCAATACATTATTTTTAAAACCCATTGAATCGGTTGCAAATTTGTTTCCTGTACCTGAACCATCAATAAATAAAGCATTAGGCCAACCCATGAAAACTGAGTTAAATATAGATGTTGTAGAGTTTCTACGTATACGTGCACCATTATTAAACGAGTTGCCAGCTAATGAACCTGTTAATGGTGCACTATTAGCTAACGGACCCATAACAGTTACGTTAGAAAATACTGGCCATGTTAATGGGGTATTGTTTGAACCTGCTCCATCGTTATCTGATTCGAAACCATTTGTAGTTGGTCCTGAACCTCTATCGTAATAAGCTGAATCGCGAATTACCAATGCAAATTGTATCTTACCTTGAAAACCAAAATCTACATCCAAATCATCATCGATGTTACGGTGAGAGATTAAATATTTAGCGTTTACATTACCACCAAACCACTCAAATCCGTCATCGTTTGCTTGCGTTACTTGTATGTGGTCTAACTGTGTTCCTTTACCTAAGGCACCCATGGTTAAACCGTTAATTTCGTTACCCGGAGTAATTACCACACCACCGTATTCTAAACGAACATGACTTAACACACCAGAGCTATGGTTAACATCAGTACCACCGTATAAACCGTCACCGTTTGCGTTATCCAAATCGCCTTCAATAGCTACTTGTCCTCCAGCCTCAGCAGCTGCAATAGCTACTGATGGGCCCGTAGTTAAATCAGGGCGATTGATAGGCGCTTTACCTAAAATAATAATCCCACCCCAATCTCCTGCTGCTCTTTGACCCTTAGGTTTAGAAGAGGTAAATACAATTGGCGCAGTTGCCGTTCCAACTGCATTAATCATTCCATTACGGGTAATAATTAAAGAAGACTTATTGGCCGCATTGCCCTTAATTAATGAACCTGGTTGAATGGTTAACGTTGCATTATTTTTAACATACACATAACCATCTAAGGTGTACACCGTGTCGCTGTACCAAGTGGTGTTTGTTGTAATTTCACCGGCAGAAATTGTTCTGGTCTTTTGAGCAAAGGCCATTGCTCCTGTGAAAATTGCTACTACTGCGAGTAAAGCTGATTTTTTCATGATTATTATATTCTATAATTTTGGTCAAAACTAACCCTACCACTTTGCGGTATTGTTACTACAATGTTGTGAAATTGTAAAGACCCTAAATACTTTATGGTTATTGGTTGATTAGTTGAGAGGTTGATTAGTTTGGGATTCAGGAAATTATTTTTAAAATGTTGAGTTTCTTCCTAACTTCATTATTCAAAAAGCTCATTTTCATTTTTACCGCAGAGTGAAGGGAGTTTTTCGCAGACCATCAGTGCAGACCGAAGCGTCTGTCAGTTTTTTTGAGGTCAAAGACTATCCCTTCTGAGTAAATGAGTTCGCTTCGCGAAGTATAAGCCTGCCCGAGTGAACCGAGTAATCGGGTTGTATCGAGGGTAGGAGGTTAGACAATAAATTAATTTTAACAATCTCTTCTCGATACTCTTTACTGCGTTCCGAACTCGAAGAGGCTGTTGCGTTTAAACATTAATTATCTTGATTAAGTTAAACCATTGCCAATGCCAAAGGCATTGCTCTGCGTGCTCTCAATTTTGTGAGCGACAGTGCTCGAATCCTCGCAAGACTATTCAAAAACCTCTGCATTAAAAATCCCAAAGGTCTGACGCTTTTAAGCGTTCTTACCTTATGACTCCTCAAAGCCGAAGGCTTTACTTTATCCCTCTCTTTTCTGTAATAGACTATACTCTATTCTTCGCAAGACCATTCACCACCATAAGCGTTAGGATATAAAAAATATTTTACATAGCATAAATGAAGTTTTTGTGAGTTAAATCAAATGAATACCAAAGAGCCTAAAACAAAAAAGGCTGCCATTTACATGACAGCCTTTAGTTAATATTTTAGTTTGATTTAAAACTTGTAACTTAATCCTACAGATATCGTTCTACCCATTTTAAAGCGATAGATTACGTTATCTAAAGTAGTTAATTCTTTTGCGGCTGCATCAACTTCTGCGGCAGTTGTTCCATTTCTTTTGCGGTTCACTACTTCAGCACGTTTTTCGGTACTCACGTCATCAAACTTACCATTGGTGTTGTTGTCATGATAAAACACTAAGTCTTGCGCCAATAAATCACCAAAGGTTAACTTAGCATCTAATTTTTTAAAGAAACGTTTCGATACGCTAAAGTCTATTACATCTCTTGGGTTTTCCCAAACATTTGGAAATGCGCCACTAATTTCTTGTACAGCAAATATTCTTCTTCCAACTTTATTGTACAATAAACTTGCAGTTAAGTTAGTTTTCAAATCAGTATAACTTAAGCCCATATTTAGTAAGTAGTTCGATTGGCCCTGTAGAGGACGCTTAGCTGTTTCTGTATTTAATTTAGCAGCTGCAATATTACTTAAATCAACTTCACTGTGTATGTAGGCAAAGTTGGTGGTAAACAAAAAGTTTTTCATGCTTTTGGTTCCTAACCATTTATCTAACACAGATAAATTCTTTCTAACTTCAACTTCAGCACCAGCATTAATGGCATTGGTATTACTTGTATATCCTAAGCGGTAACTTCCTCCACCAGTTAAATCAAATACTGGCTCAATGGCATTGGTAAATGTTTTATAAAATAAAGAGAAAGATAACAATTGACCTTCACCCTGAAAATGCTCAATTCTAAAATCGTAATTATTTATTGATGTACGCTGTAAAGATGGCGTGCCTGTAACATCCATGTTTAAGTTAAAATCATAAAAAATAAATGGCGCCAACTCTCTAAACTCAGGACGTGCTAAAGATTTAAAGTAAGCCAAACGAATATTTGTTTTTTCTGTTAACTCATAACTTAAGTTAATTGACGGCAAAAAGTCAACAACCGTGTTGTTTATGTTAATGGTATCACCTGCAGCACCCAAAGCTTCTAACCTTTGATTGTAACTTTCCATACGTACACCATATACAGCTCTTGTACGTGCCATAATTCTGTTGGTAAACATGAAGTATGCTGCACCTAACTTAGAACTTGCTTTGTATTTATCTTGTGGATTAACGCGCTCGTCAATATAGAATGCATTTTTAATTAAGTTCTCTTTATTAAAAATGGTATTGATGTCTTGTAAAGCAATATCACCTGCTGCAGGATTGCTATAGTTTAATTTGTGCCCGTATACATTGGCTTCAAAATTACGCTCACGCAATTGATAAAATCCTCCAGCTTTAACCTCTGTTTTAATTTTTTTACCACTTATAAATTCTAATGGCATTTGCACATCGGCACCAGCAGAATATAATTGCTCACCTAATTTGGTATACAATCTTCCGTTTTGCGTTAAATCAATGGTTGATTGTAATTGAGCAGTGTAAGGATTTAATTCTCCTGTATTATCATTAATGGTAGTTGAGCGCGTAAAACGTCTGAAATCTGGGATATCACGTTTAATATTGTTATAGTTTAAAACCCACTTTATTTTAAGTTTTGACGCAGTAATAAAATGCTCACCACCCAATTGGTTTGTTAAAAATAAGTTTTGCTGAAAAAGGTAAGCTGTTTTGTTTTCGTAATTAACTGGGTCGTTATTCATGTTGTTTTTACCCCAACGCTGAATCGTTTGATCTTCTGAATTGATGTTATAAGCATTTTTAAAGAAGAACTTGTTATGCGTTCCAATTTTCATGGCTAAATTCACCATTAAACCTACCATTACCTCACGTTTGTAAGATGAATCGTTATAATGGTATAGCTGATCGTTACCTGCTTTCACATCATAGAAATTTCTTTCAGCAGGAGTAAAACGAAAGCTATTGCTATGCGATAATGAAGTGATAAAACCAAACTCGTTTTTCTTACCAAACTTATATTTATTACCACCAGATAACTGGAAATTAGAATTAGGGGCAAAAGAATTTACTTTATTTAAACTCCAGTTGTCATTAAACTTTTGGCTATTTTCAAATTTGGTTTCAGGACTAGATGCTTCGTATTGCGTACGACCCGGTAAACCAGCTGGTACAGCACGTGTTCCATCATCAATACCCAACCAATCTGTTTTTCCGCCTTGGTAAGTATAACCGTTTTTGAATGTAGTTAACGAGTGCACACCTACGCTACCACCAAACGATAAAAATTTCTCGTCAGGAATGTCGCGTGTATTAATGGTAATCAAACCACCTGCAAAATCTCCTGGTAAATCAGGTGTTGCAGTTTTAGTGATGGTCATATTAGCCAACATGTTTGATGGAAAAATATCAAATGAGAACGCTTTTTTATCTGCTTCAGTACTAGGTAATGGAGCACCATTAATGTATGCCGAATTGTACCTATCATTTAATCCGCGAATAACGGCAAACTTGTTGTCTTGAACAGTTGCACCACTTACACGTTTCATTACATCACTGGTAGAGTTATCTGGTGATTTTTTGATTACATCAGCCGAAATACCATCAGATACAGTAACCGAATTTTTTTGTTGAATTAGCAATGCATTAGCACTTTCTTTTTTCAATTCACCTTGCACTACAACTTCACCTAACTCTTTAGAAGATCCTTCTAAAGCTAAATTGATGGTTGAAGTTTCGCCACCTTTAACCACAATACCAACCAATTGCTTTTTAATGTATCCCACATAACTTACACTTAAGTTATAGGTACCTGGCTTTAGGTTAACTATGGTAAATTTACCTTCTAAGTCGGTTGAAGCACCAAAGGATGTGCCCTCAACACTAACAGAGACACCTATTAGTTCCTCTCCATTTTTCTTGTCGATTACTTTCCCGGTAATTTTTCCAGTCTGCGCAAAGGCTGTTAATCCAATGGTTAAGGCTAAAACAGTTGTAATTAATTTTTGTAAAGTGATTTTCATTTGTTTAGGTATTTGAAAACGTTAGCAAAAGTACCCTACGTTTCGCTTCAACCCGTTAAACAAAAGTTATCCTTAAGTTAATGTAGCATCAACACTATGTTACCAAATTGTTAACACACAGAAAAACCCGCGCTTGGCGGGTTTTCGGCAAAAACTAACTTTTGTTAGTTATTATTTTATAACACCCAACTCTTTACCCACTTTGGTAAATGCAGCAATGGCTTTTTCAATATGATGCGTTTCGTGTGCTGCAGAAAGTTGCACACGTATACGTGCTAAGTTTTTAGGCACAACAGGATAAAAGAAGCCTGTTACATAGATACCTTCATCCAATAATTTGGTGGCCATTTCCTGCGCTAATTTTGCATCATACAACATTACAGGAACAATTGCACTAGCGCCACCGCGTAAATCAAATCCAACTGCTTGCATGCCAGCTTTAAACTGATTAACGTTCATCTCTAACTTATCACGTAATGCAGTGCTTTCGTTTAATAATTTAAATACTTCAATACTTGCACCAACAATTGCCGGAGCTAATGAGTTACTAAATAAGTATGGGCGAGAGCGTTGACGTAGCAATTCTATGATCTCCTTTTTGCCGGTTGTATATCCACCCATTGCACCGCCTAAAGCTTTGCCTAAGGTTCCAGTGATTATATCTACACGTCCCATTACATTGCACAACTCGGGAACGCCTCTTCCGGTTTTACCAATAAATCCTGCACTATGGCATTCATCCGTCATTACCAACGCATCGTATTTATCGGCTAAGTCACAAATTTTATCCATTTGCGCCACATATCCATCCATACTAAACACGCCATCGGTTACAATAATTTTAAACCTAACACCTTTTTCGTTTGCGGCAATTAGTTGTGCTTCCAAGTCGGCCATATCATTGTTTTTATATCTGTAGCGTTGGGCTTTACATAAGCGCACCCCATCAATAATACTGGCATGATTTAGCTCATCACTTATTATGGCATCTGCTTCTTGAAACAATGGTTCAAACACGCCTCCATTTGCATCAAAAGCTGCTGCGTACAAAATGGTATCTTCAGTACCATAAAAATCTGCGATGGTTTTCTCTAATTCTTTATGAATGTCTTGGGTACCACAAATAAAACGCACACTACTAACACCAAAACCATGAGTTTCTAGCGCCTTTTTAGCAGCTTCTTTAACACGTGGATGAGATGATAAACCCAAATAATTATTAGCGCAAAAATTTAACACACTTTGGCCAGTATTTAAGGTAATTTCTGCCCCCTGCTCCGATACAATAATGCGCTCGCTTTTATATAATCCTGCTGCTTTAATATCAGCCAATTCTTGTTGTAAGTGTTGTTGTAATTTACCGTACATACGTTGTAATCTTTTTTTAATTTATAATATTTATTTAGGTTGATAAATGAATTGAGCCGCGCACCAATTATTTTTAACCAAGTAATTTTTAAACTGTAAACCAAGTGGTTCTGTTGCATTTTTTAAATCGATTAAATCAGATTCGTAAAAACCACTAATCAATAAAAACGCACCTGGTTTCATGTGTTTTACAATGGTACTAAAACTACTCAGCAAAATGTTTTTATTGATATTCGCCAACACACCATCAAAAGTTTCCGTTACTTTAATTACTGATAAAGATCCTAGTCTGAATTCAAAATTATCCAAATTATTTAAGCCTTTATTTTCAGCAATATTATCTAAACACCATTCATCAATATCATTACCTATAATATGGGCAGCACCTAATTTTAAAGCCATTAAACCAAGCACTCCTGTACCACACCCGTAATCAAATATTTGTTTATTGGTAAAATCTTGTTTCAGCATCAACTCTAAAACCAATTGAGTGGTTTCATGGTGTCCGGTGCCAAAAGTATTTTTGGGTTGTATGGTTATGGTATGTTCATAATCCATTTCTAAATCGTGAAACGGAGCACGCACTAATATCTTATCTGCAACAACAATTGGCTCGTAAGACGCTTCCCATTGTGCATTCCAATTTTGAGGTTCGATAATGCTATGTGGAACATCATTGGGGTTGATGCCATACTTTAAAAGCAAATCGTTATACATTAAAGGATTATGCAGTGATTGTGGAATATAAGCTGAAAAACCTTCATCAGTTTCAATAAACCCTTCGTAATCCAATTCAGCCAATTCTGCAATAAGCAATTCCCTGGTGTCTTCGTCACAAATTATAGCAAATTCAAAATATGCTTCCATGTGGCAAATATGCACAAAAAGTATAGCTATAAAAAGGTGCGTATTACAAACAGTAGCTAATTTCCTTTTTCAGCTACAGTTACAATAATTTCTGGTATGCGCGCATCCATCTGTCTGGTATTTCATCGTTTAATGCTGCTTGGTAATCGCTGTAACTACATGGCACCATAAATATTCCTTTTTGGTTAGAGCGTTCCTTAGGGTAAGGCACTTCCATCCACCAACGCTCGTTATAAATGTTTTTGTAGAATACAATCTCGTAATCACCTGCTTTAAAAGTAGTACGGTAAATCATGTAATCTTTACTCTCACCTGTTGGGTAATCATACTTGCGGTTATAAAAACCATCGATAAAATACCACAACATTTGCGAAACCAATTTAC
>CALPIR020000103.1 GCA_943323675.2 Chitinophaga pinensis
ATACACACAACGTGTTACGGTGAAGTAATAATATCATCAAAATAAAACTCAATAAAAAAGTCCGTTTCAATGTTGAAACGGACTTTTTTATTTTAAAAGAGACATTAATAATTTCATAAAAAAACGCCTTCAGTAATTTAAACTGAAGGCGTTTAGAATATTATGTAGTAGGAAAATTATGCCCCAACCAATGCTTTGTAGTCAGTAACATTCATTAATCCTGAAACCTCTTCTTGGTTAAAGCCAGTTAGTTTAACCATCCATCCTTCTCCATATGCATCACTATTAACTAATTCTGGAGCGCTATCTAATGCACTATTAAATTCTGTAACAGTACCACTTAAAGGAGAAAACAAATCAGATACCGTTTTAACAGCTTCTACGGTTCCAAAAACATCATGTTGGCCAACAGATTTGCCAATAGTGTTGATGTCAACGTAAACAATGTCACCTAACTCATGCTGAGCAAAGTCTGTGATTCCAATAAAAGCAGTGTCGCCTTCAATGCGAACCCACTCATGGTCTTTTGTGTACAATAAATTATCAGGAAAATTCATAACTAATAGGTTGTTAATTTTTGGCTAAATTAAGCGTTGTATATGAATTAAAAAATAAATGGTTTAAAACTTTTCTTAGGCTTATAGCGCTTTTACATCCAATGACATTATATTTTATGAATGATACTATATTGCAGGCATGAGCGGTAAACTTTATTTGGTGCCAACGCCAATAGGGAACTTAGAAGATATAACGTTAAGGGCACTTCGTATTTTAAAGGAGGTAGATGCTATTTTGGCTGAAGACACAAGGCAAAGTATAAAACTATTGAAGCATTATGGAATTGATAAGCAGCTAATACCATATCACATGCATAACGAACACCGCGAACTAAATAGGTTTGTAGATATGCTGCAATCTGGCAAAGTTCTAGCACTTGTAAGTGACGCTGGTACTCCTGCTATTAGTGATCCCGGTTTTTTGCTAGTTCGTGAATGTTTGAGGGAAAAAATATCTGTTGAATGCTTGCCGGGTGCAACGGCCTTTGTTCCAGCATTGGTTAAAAGTGGTTTGCCTTCCAATAGTTTTTGTTTTGAAGGTTTTTTACCAGATAAGAAAGGTCGCCAAACTAAAATAAGGGAATTAAGCAAAGAGGTAAGAACAATTATTTTATATGAATCTCCGCACAGATTGGTTAAGTGTTTGAAACAGTTAAAAGAACTTTTTGGCGGTGATCGACAAGCTTCTGTTTCTAGAGAATTAACTAAAATGTTTGAAGAAACAGTTAACGGAACGATTGACGAACTGATAACTTATTACGAAGTAAAGCCTCCGAAGGGTGAAATAGTAATTGTAATTAATGGGTACGAAAAAGGTAACTAGTCTTTAAACAAAGATTTTACTGTGTTTAGTTTTCTTTGCGTTTCTTCCCATTCCTTATCAGCCGAACTTCCCTTTGTAATACCTGCTCCTGCATATAAAAGTGCATTATTCCTAAAGAGTTCGGCACATCTTAAATTAACAAATAATTCAAGATTATTACTTGGCCACTGCATACCTATAAAACCACTATAAAACCTACGTTCCATTTTTTCATTTTCGGCAATAAATAAACTTGCTTCAAACTGAGGTAAACCGCAAACGGCAGGTGTCGGATTTAAATCTCCAAGTATTTTGTGCAGTTTGGTTTTTAATAAATCGGGTGTAAGTTTAGCATTGAATATGCTGCGTAAGTGGCTTACATCTCCAGCTGTAATGGTCTCAACATCGCTTAGCGTGTACCTTTTAAATCCATGTTGTTTTAATATGTTACCAATAAAGAATTCAATCATTCCTTGTTCGTCATGTTCTTTATCTGTCCAAGCCACATTGCCGTCTGCTGGAATGGTTCCAGCTAATGCAACTGTTTCTATGTTATTGTTTGTAACCGACAATAGTTTTTCTGGTGTGGCTCCAATCCAACAGCCAACATCATTTATTTTAAAAAAATATACTGCAGCATCTGGGTATTTAGTTACAGCATCAATAAATAGTTGCGCAGCATCCAACTCGCCTTTAAAATCAGTTTGTTCACATCTTGCAGCAACTACTTTATCAAACTTATCTGATTTTATATTTGAAACAATATTATCTACATAATGGGTGTAAGCCGTTTGATTAGCATAGAAATTTTGATTCAATGCCTCTTTAAAGAATGAATCTGATGTATTTTGTGCGGCAGGTAATTGGCCGAAAATACAGCTGTTATTCTTGTATACAGCGTCACTAATAAAAGTGTAAGCTTTATCACCTGCTCCATAAGGTGAGCAAAAAAACAATGGCCTATCAAGTGCTTGTTGGTGCTCTACACGTTGCATTTTGGGTGCTTCTGAAGCATAAAAATAATAAGCGTCATTACTTTTAGGTAATCGCATTGCAGCAAAGTTACAGCCTATTTGTTTGGCTTCATTAAACCTTTGGTGGATTAAATCCTCGTTCATCTTTTTTTATTTCTATGACAGCCATCGTTAGTCGGCTTATACAGTTAAGTTTACCAGTTTTATCGGTAATTCTTATTTCCCAAACTTGGGTTGTTCTTCCTAAGTGGATTGGCCTGGCAGTACCAAATACATAACCATTTCCCTCGTGTGCACTTCGAACATGATTTGCATTAATATCTAATCCAACGGCAACAAATTTATTTCTGTCTATGGCAAGGTTAGCGGCCAAGCTTCCTACTGTTTCTGCCAATACGCAATAAGCTCCTCCATTAACAATTCGTAATGGCTGAACTGTCCTATGATCTATTGGCATGCGAGCAGTTAAATAATCTTCGCCAAAATCTATAAACTCAATACCAATATATTCTGACATGGTATTTTCATTTCGTTTATTAATTTCATGAAGGGTTACACCTTCCATGTTTACAAAAGCCATTCTATTTATTTTGATGCAAATTAAGTCATTAATAAGGTAAGTGCTTTACGATTTTTATAAAAAGCAGTTTTAATTAAATAATTCAGAGCAAATTTCCAATAGTTATTCATTTTAAGATAAACTTAGCTCAGTCAAATTTCGCTAGCATATTGATAACTGAAGCACTCATTCTTTTTCCAATTTATTAATAACAAATCAGCAATGTAAATTACTTAGAATTGCTAATTTGGCAATATGCGCATTTATGTATTGCTTAGGCAAATATTATGATTGTTGCAAATTTATTGCCCTTGCTACAACTTGTGATCTTTTGTAAATACCCTCATTAAATACAAGTTGCACGTTTTGTCCTAACCAAATGGTTTTTTTATCCTTTGTTAAAATTGGAAATTCAAGATAAGTAAGTTTTGTTTTTTCAGCTCTTTGTTTGGTATAGAATGCAATTACTTGTTCTTTATAGTCTTCTCTTATCAATTCTACATATTTGAGCTTGGTAAGTTCTTCCAATGTGTATCCGGTAAGGTTTAATCCTGCTTGGTTTGAGTATGTGAAATAACCATCAGGATTTGTTTGGTAAAATAAATCTATTGCAGTTTCAATAAAAGTTCTGAAATTTTCTTCCCTTGCAACAAGTAATTCCTCGTTCAGCTTTTTATGGTGGATATCAATAATTGAGCCTATCATTTTTAAAGGTTTTCCGTTACTATCTCTAATTGTTTGTCCGCTCGCCAAAAACCATTTATAACTTCCATCTTTTGTCTTTAACCGGTACTCCAACATATATGGCTCATTATCTTCAGAATGTCTTTTAATGGTATTTTCAAAGCGTTCCATATCGTCTGGATGTAAGCTCTCTAGAAATGCGTCATAAGATGCAATTATTTCCTGGTCATCATAACCAAGTAAATCATAATACCTGGGGCTCCACCAAACAATACCTTCCTCAATATTAACCCATTCCCAAACACCTGCAGCAGTTCTTTTAAATGCAAGCTCGTACCTTATTTCACTATCTAATAATTTTATTTCAGCTAGTTTACGTGCTGTTATATCGGTTACAATTCCTTCAAAAAAAGTAATCTGTCCTTCAATGTTTTTTTTGATAAATGTTCGCTCCTCAACCCAAACCCAATTATTGTTTTTATTTTTAATTCTGTATTCTGAACTTAATTGATTTGTTTGGTAAGAAGTGGCGATAAAAATTTTATCTGAGACACTAATTTGATCTTCTTCAGAAATTAAGTTGTTGTATGAAAAACCCTCTTTAGTTAACTCAACTGATGTATATCCAAGAATCTGAGAGACATTGGTTGAAACATATAGTATATTTCTTTCTTTATTGGGTAACCATTTGAAGAGGACAGAAGGGCTATTGGCAATAATTGTTTCGGCTGTTTGCTGGTTTTCTTCTTGTATTTTCTTTTGAGTGATGTTTTGCGCAATGCCTAAATATCCATTAATTCTGCCGTCTTCATCCTTAATGTTATTAATAGTTAGTAATACGGTTAAACGTTGCTTACTTTTAGTAATGTATGTCCATTCTCTTATATTTGTTAAGCCTATCCTGTTTTTAAAAACAAAGGTTTCAAAACCAGGTTTTAACTTTACGTTATATTTAATGTTTAATTCTTCAGTTCTTTGTTCAACTTCTTTTTTGTCGTGAAATATTATTGGTGTCGATTTGCCAAGTAAATCTTCAGCTTTATATTCTAACATTTGTTCGGCACCTTTATTGAATTCAATAATAATCCCTTCCTCATTAACAGCAATTATGGCATAATTTGTACTGTCAAGAACTTGACGCTGGAAAACTCTTGTGGCAAGTAATTTTGCGTTTAGTTTTACCTTATCTAAAATTTCGTTTTGTAATGATTCTGCTGATTTAAGCATTGATTTCACTGTACTATGTCCATAAATGCTAAATAAGATTAATACTATGCCAATTGAGAGTATACTGGCCATGGGTTGAGATTGTATTATACCAGTTAACATGCCAGATAATACACCTAAAACAACAAGAATTATTTGATGTTTACTATTTGATACCAAGAATAAAACTTGGAAAATAATTATTAAATGAAACAACCAGATTGGCGCATTTTGACCTACGCTTTGCGTAAATGTTAATGATAGTATGATTATTGATAGAATAATCAATATTCCAGAATCTGGATTTTGTGCCTTAATAAATTGGTTTGCAGAGTAGTAAAAAAGTATACTTACTAAACAACAAAAAAGGATAGCCCAATAGTAATTGGTAGCATAAACAATATTTATAACAGAAAATACTGCTAAAAAGGAAATTACTATGATGTTTTGCTTCAGGTATAAAGTAAGCTTTAATCTCTGATTATGTGGCATCCTTACGCTTAAATATTTTCTGTGAATTTAAGCATATTTAATTAAATAAAAATCTGCAACTTTGTTTTACTCATGGTTACAAAACAACTTTTTATAGTACGTCATGGCGAAACAGATTTTAATCGCCAAAATATTGTTCAGGGTAGCGGTGTTGATAAGGAAATTAACGAATTAGGTCGCCATCAAGCACAACAATTCTATGAATATTACCAGCAAATTCCTTTTCAACATATCTTCACATCATCATTAATTCGTACACACCAAAGTGTAGAAGCATTCATTAAAAAAGGCATTAAACACTCCATATTATCTGAATTGAATGAGATTAGTTGGGGCGACTTTGAGGGTAAACTTCAAACTCCCGAACAAAAAGCAATTTATTGGGAAACCGTTAAGTTATGGAATAGCGGTGATTTGCAAGCTAAAATACCCAATGGAGAAAGTCCACTCGAAATGCAAGAGCGCCAAAAAATAGCATTAAGCCAGATAATTAATTCTGAAGAAGATGTTTTGCTAATTTGTATGCACGGCCGTGCTATGAAAAGTTTTTTATGTTTGATGTTAGGTGAATCATTAACCAAAATGGAACAATTTCAGCATACTAATTTATGTTTATATCATTTGGAATATGATGGTACAACATTCAAATTATTAAAGGCTAATGATACCAATCACCTCAAGTAAATTTAAAATAATACGAATGAAAAAAAATACCCTAATATTAGCTCTTTCCCTTATTACTACTGGGAATAAACTTGCTGCGCAAAATAAAATGATAAATAATATATACCCTGAAACGAAAAAGGGAAACGTGGTTGATGATTACTTCGGTACTAAAATTAACGACACCTACCAATGGCTTGAAAATGATACTGCAGCTGATGTTATAAGTTGGGTTGATGAGCAGAATAAACTTACCCATAATTACCTTGATCAAATTCCATTTAGAGATAATATCAAAAACCGTTTAACCGAGATCTGGAATTACCCCAAATATAGTTCACCTTTTAAGGAAGGTGATTACTATTATTTTTTCAAAAATGATGGCTTACAAAACCAAAGTGTTTTATATCGTCAATTGGGAATAAATGGCGAACATGAAGTGTTTTTAGATCCGAATAAACTTAGTTCTGATGGTACATCATCACTAGCTAGCATCACTTTTAGTAAAGATCATAAATTTTGTGCTATAGGTATTGCCCAAAGCGGTAGCGATTGGAACGAGATTTTTGTGATGAATGTATATAACAAACAAAAAACTACTGATGTTACTAAATGGGTTAAATTTAGTGGTGCCACGTGGTATAAAAATGGCTTTTATTATAGCCGTTATGATGAACCAACTAAAGGTAAAGAATACAGTAATGCCAACGAATACATGAAAATTTATTATCATGAGTTAGGTAAGTCCCAACAAGAAGATAAACTGGTTTATGAAGATAAGAAACACCCTTTACGTTACTTTAATGCTGGAGTTACAGAGGACGAAAGGTATTTATTTATTAACGTTAGCGAAGGAACTAGTGGTTCTGAAATTTTACTCCGTGATTTAACTCAACCCAATAATGTATTCACCACCTTGTTTAAAGGGTTTGAAAACAATTACAATATCATTGATAATAGTGGTGATAAAATACTAGCTTTAACAGATCTTGACGCACCTAGCTATCGTCTTGTCTTAGTTGATCCATTAAATCCAGATTCGAAAAACTGGAAAGATATTATCCCCCAAGGTGTTGATTTATTAGAAGGTGTTTCAACTTGCGGTGATAAGTTATTTGCTACTTATTTAAAAGATGCTAGTACACGGTTGTATAGTTTTGATAGGAACGGTCAAAACAAACTAGAGATACTTCTTCCTGGCATAGGCACAGCAACTGGCATTAGTGGTAAGAAGGAGGATAAGGAGGCATTTTACACATTTACTTCTTTTATAAACCCAGGAGAAATTTATCGTTATGATTTAAACAATGGCACCTCTCAATTATTTCGTAAAACCGATGTAAAGTTTAATGCCAATGAGTTTGAAACTAAGCAGGTATTTTACACATCAAAAGATGGAACAAAAGTCCCTATGTTTATTATGCACAAAAAGGGTTTGATACTAGATGGGAATAACCCTACATTACTTTATGCATACGGTGGTTTTAATATCTCGTTAACACCTTCTTTTAGTGTTTCTCGTATTATGTTTTTAGAAAAAGGAGGGGTTTATGCAGTTGCTAATTTACGTGGCGGTGGCGAGTATGGTGAAGATTGGCACAAAGCTGGTATGCTTAATAAAAAGCAAAATGTATTTGATGATTTTATTTCAGCAGCAGAGTTTTTAATTAATGAGAAATATACTTCATCTGAAAAACTAGCTATTAATGGAGGAAGTAATGGTGGGTTATTGGTTGGTGCATGTATGACGCAAAGACCCGAATTATTTAAAGTAGCTATTCCCGCTGTAGGCGTGTTGGATATGTTAAAATACCATAAGTTTACCATTGGCTGGGGTTGGGCTGTAGAATACGGG
>CALPIR020000104.1 GCA_943323675.2 Chitinophaga pinensis
GAATCATTTATTAAAAAGAACTTAGTTATTGCGGGGTGTAACTTTGTTACAGATAAACAAGAAGCTGATTACTTATTAAAATTAACGGCAAACACAAAACCATTAGGTATTATCTGGGGCAATATGCAAACCACCGCCTTAAATATGTCCATTAGTTTGGTAGATAATAAAAATCAGGCTGAAATTTTTAGGGATGGACTGCAGGAAATAAAAGGATTTCAAACCACCCCAGAAACAGCTGGAATTGATGCCTATAAAACAGCTGAGCAGCTACTTTTTAAAAACATTTACCCTCGGCTTTTAGATGAATTAATGAAAGTAGAGCAGTAGCCCGTAATACAATAACTGTTAATACAATAATTCATCAAGTGCGCTTCTAAATTCATTTTGTGTTTTTACATCGCCCTTTTGTTTGGCTAATTCAAAGCCCTTTTCTAAAAAATTTTGCGCTTCAATTTCTCGGTTGTTTTGTGTAAACAGCATGCCTAGTTGATAATAGGTTGCCACATGTGCTGGGTCAACTACCAAAACCTGTTTAAAGTACTTTTCTGCCCAATTCAAATCACCCATTCCCAAATACTCCATGCCCATAGCATAAATTAGAAATGTGTCATGGGGTTGTTTTTCAAGCATTTCGACTAATTTTTGCAATCTTATATTTGACATTTGTTAAAAGCATTTTTTGGTTACTTTTGCTGCACTTTTTAGCAAAGTAATTATATGAAAATATTAGTTTGTATCAGTAACGTGCCCGACACAACTACGAAGGTAACTTTTACCGACAATAACACGAAGTTTAACACAGCGGGCGTTCAATTTATCATTAATCCTTATGATGAATTAGCACTTACACGTGCATTAGAAATAACAGAAAAACAAGGCGGAACAGTTACCGCTATAAATGTTGGTTTAGCTGATGCCGAGCCAAGCATTAGAAAAACGTTGGCTATTGGAGCAAACGATGCGGTGCGTATTAATGCCGAGCCCCAAGATGCTTATTTTGTGGCCGAGCAAATTGCTGCTTATGCAAAATCTGAACAATTTGACTTGATATTAACTGGTCGCGAATCTATTGATTACAATGGTGGTTTAGTAGGTGGTTTATTGGCAGAAATGTTAGGTATTCCTTCTGTTAATGTAATTACATCAATTGAAATTGAAAATGGTGTTGCAACCATGGAACGTGATATTGATGGTGGTAAAGAAAAAGTGAGTTGCAAATTGCCACTAGTAGCTAGCGCACAAAAAGAATTAACAGAGCCTCGTATTCCTAACATGCGCGGTATTATGGCTGCTCGTACCAAACCATTAAAAGTGGTTGAAGTTACAGGCGACTTAAAAACATCTGCTACAGTTGGTTTTGAATTGCCCGCTGCTAAAGGTGGTGTTAAGTTAATTCCTGCCGATCAAGCAGAATTGCTGATTGATTTGTTACACAACGAAGCCAAAGTAATTTAATCTTTAAATTAAAAAATTATGATTTTAGTATACGCAGAAAGTATTGACGGTAACTTCAAAAAATCAACATTCGAAGCGGTTTCATTCGCTGCAGGTATTGCACAAACTAATGGTGTTCATTGTGTGGCTGTTAGTATTGGTCATGTTGAGGATGCTAAACTAGCTGAGCTAGCAAATTATGGCGCAGACAAAGTTGTGGCTGTAAATAGCAGTAAACTTGCTGCATTTAACGCAGAGGCTTATGCCAAAGCATTTGCTAATGTGGCTGCTGCAGAAGGTGCAACTATTGTAGTTGTATCCAATACATATAGTGGTAAAGCTGTTGCCGGACGTGTAGCTGCAAAATTAAAGGCAGGTATTGCATCTGGTGTAATATCTATACCTAATACAAGCAATGGTTTTGTGGTGCGTAAAACGGTATTTAGTGGAAAAGCATTTGCTGATGTTAATTTAACAACCGCCATTAAAGTATTGGCCATTACACCAAATACTTTTGATACCCATACTTTTGGTAAAACAGCTAATTTAACAACTGCTGATGGTGGCTTGTCTGATGCTGATTTTATCTCTAATTCAGTTGAGATTTCTCGTGTTACTGGTAAAATTCCATTAACAGAAGCTGAATTGGTAGTAAGTGCAGGCCGCGGAATGAAAGGTCCAGAACATTGGGGCATTATTGAAGAATTAGCGCAAGTATTAGGTGCTGCAACAGCTTGTTCAAAGCCGGTTAGCGATATGCATTGGCGCCCACATAGCGAACACGTAGGACAAACAGGTATAACCATCAAACCAAATTTATACATTGCAATTGGTATTAGTGGTGCAATACAACATTTGGCCGGTGTTAGTTCTAGTAAGGTAATTGTTGCTATCAACAAAGATCCAGAAGCACCTTTCTTTAAAGCTGCTGATTATGGTATTGTAGCTGATGCATTTGATGTGTTACCTAAGATATTAGAAGCAGCTAAAAAATTAAAAGCCGCAAACTGATTTTAAAATAATTACAGATAGTTAAAGCTGTTCCAATTTGGAGCAGCTTTTTTGTTTTGTTTGATTTGTATTTTTTTTTCTGATTATATTGCCTCACTTAACAATTGATTTTATGACTGCCAGAAAACCTGCATTAAGTTTTATTTTTATTACCTTATTAATTGATGTAATTGGTTTTGGAATTATTATTCCTGTTATACCAAAATTAATTATGGAATTAACAGGAGGTGGTATGAGTGATGCTTCTGTTTATGGTGGATGGTTGATGTTTGCCTTTGCAGCCATGCAATTTATTTTCTCACCAATTTTAGGTGGATTGAGTGATCAATTTGGAAGACGTCCTGTCATATTAATTTCCTTGTTTGGTTTCGGTTTGGATTACATATTAGTAGCATTGGCTCCTAGTATTGGTTGGTTATTTATAGGAAGAATTTTTGCAGGAATTACTGGAGCTAGTTTTACCGCGGCAAGCGCATATATAGCAGATGTGAGTACACCTGAAAAACGTGCTCAAAATTTTGGGATGATTGGAGCCGCATTTGGCTTAGGCTTTATTATAGGCCCCGTAATTGGTGGTGTTTTAGGGCAATATGGTGCACGTGTTCCGTTTTTTGCTGCTGCTGGTGTTACGTTGTTAAATTGGTTGTATGGTTATTTTGTTTTACCCGAATCATTGAGCAAAGAAAACAGGAGGCCGTTTGATTGGAAACGAGCTAATCCAATCGGCTCGTTAATGCACTTAAGAAAATATCCAGTTATTTCAGGATTGGTTATTTCGTTGGTTTGCATATATGTTGCTGCTCATGCTGTACAAAGTACTTGGAGTTATTTTACCATGGAAAAACTAAAATGGGATGAAGCTATGGTAGGCTATTCTCTTGGCGTTGTTGGCATATTGGTCTCATTGGTTCAAGGTTTACTTATAAGATATACCACACCTTTGTTTGGTCCTAAGAAGTCTGTTTATATTGGGTTAGCTTTATACACGTTCGGATTAATATTGTTTGCCTTTGCAAGTCAGAGTTGGTTGATGTTTGTATTCCTTGTTCCTTATTGTTTAGGTGGTGTTGCAGGTCCTGCATTGCAGGCATTAATGAGCAATCAAGTTCCGGCAAATGAACAAGGCGAGTTACAAGGTGCATTAACAAGTTTAATTAGCGTTACGTCAATAGTTGGTCCTCCATTAATGACGGGGCTGTTTGCTTTTTATACCAAACCATCTGCATTGGTTTATTTTCCCGGAGCTCCATTTTTAGCAGGTGCGGTATTTATGCTGGTAAGTTTAATTATGGCTATGCGCACGTTAAAAAGAAACGGGATCAAGTAATTGTATATGTTCTAATAATAAAAAATGCAGCTTTAAGCTGCATTTTTTATTTGATTAAATCTTGTTGGTTTAATAAATTTTTACCCCCTTAAAGTGGCTCCTAAATCTTTTTCAAACTGTTTAATTAGTTTGTTCATGGTTGCTTCAATCTCCTCGTCAGTCAACGTTTTTTCGGTGTTTTGAAGGATAAAGCTAATTGCATATGATTTTTTTCCTGCTGCTATTTTCTCCCCTTCGTAAACATCAAACACATTCATTTCCTTTAACAATTGCTGTTCTGTTTTACGCGCAATCTTTTCAATTTCTGCATAGGTTATTTTTTTATCGAGCTCCAATGCTAAATCTCTGCGCACTGCAGGGTATGTTGAAACAGGTTGCAATTTTAAGGTGCTTTCAATACCCAATTCACATATGTTATCCCAATTAAAATCGGCAAACCAAACTTCATCGGTTAAGTCAAATTGTTTACGTGTTTTGGCATCAACTCCACCAAACACAACTAGGGTTTTTTGTTGCGAAGTAATGCTAGTTTGATTGAGTAAATTACCTTTTACATCAGAAACAACATCAACCTTTTTTATACCTGCCTTTTTTAATAAATTAATTACGTGTGCTTTAACAGAAAAGTAGGTATTGGCTTTGGGTGTTCCATGCCAGCTTTCACCTTGTTGTTTACCATTTACAAAAAAGCTTAAATGCATTTGTTCTTCGTAACCTTTTTCGGTTAGGTTGTATGTTTTACCAAACTCATACAAAAACATATCAGTTGCTTTACGGTTTCGGTTGTATTGTAAAACCTCCAATCCGTTGTAAAGCATATTTAAACGCATCATATCTAAATCGCTGCTTAGCGGGTTAAGAAGTTTAACAGCATGTTGCATTTCAGTTTCGGTGTAGTATGCACTTTTGGTGATGCTGTTGTTTAATATTTCGTTAAAGCCATTATCTGATAAGTAGTTGCTTAATTTATTGCGCAATGCAAATTGTGCATTCTCCTTACTATTGCTTACCGATGAAGTAACTCGGGTTGGGATTTCAATTTTATTTAAACCATAAATACGTAATACTTCTTCGGCCACATCAGCATGTCGGGTAACGTCTGTGCGGTAAGCGGGCACATCTAGTAGCAACGACTCTGTTGTTTCGCTTAAGATTGTAAAATCTAGTGCCAACAAAATGCGTTTAATTTCACTCACTTCTATGTGCTGGCCAATTAATCTATAAAATTTGTCTAGGTTAAAATCTACTTGTATATGTTTTACCTCAGTAGGGTATACATCAACTAATTTACTACTAACTGCACCACTGGCTATTTCAATAATTAACTCTACAGCACGAGCCAATGCTTTAGTGGTTATCTCCACATCGGTGCCACGCTCGTAACGGAAACTTGCGTCAGTGCTCAGCCCATGGTGCTTGGCAGTTTTACGAACCGAAGCCGGATTAAATGTGGCGCTCTCAATAAATATTTCGGTTGTATTGTTGTTTATACCACTGTGTAAACCTCCAAATACACCACCAATTGCAACGGGCTTCTCACCATCACAAATCATGCATTCATTTCCAGTTAATATTCTATCTGTTTTATCTAAGGTGGTAAATTTTGTATCCGCATTAACTTTGCGCACAATAATTTTTTGTCCTGCTAAATTTGCTGCATCAAACGCATGAAGAGGTTGCCCTAACTCATGCATCACATAATTGGTTATATCAACAATGTTATTAATTGGCGATAACCCGATAACGCGCAAACGGTTTTGTAACCATGCAGGCGAATCGCCAACCTGAACACCACTCATGCTAATACCACTGTAACGCACACAATCTGTATCCGCTATGCTTACATTAATTTTATCGGTATGTAAAGTGGGTATTTCAAAGTTTGATGTTTGAATTGTACAATCGGTAACTGCTCGTAAATCTCTTGCTACACCCATGTGCGATGCTGCATCACCACGATTGGCAGTTAAACCAATTTCAATTAAATAATCGCTGTAATTTTCGAAATAGTTGGTTGCAGGTGCACCAATTTCATAATGGCTAGGCAATATTAAAATACCATCATGACTTTCACCTAAGCCTAATTCATCTTCAGCACAAATCATTCCCTCACTTACTTCGCCTCTTATTTTTGATTTTTTTATTTCGAACGGTTCACCTTTTGTTGGATGAACGGTACAACCAACAGTAGCAACCAATACTTTTTGGCCTGATGCCACATTTGGCGCTCCACACACAATGTGTAACAATTCTGGTCCACCTACATCAACAGTTGTAACACTTAATTTATCAGCATTGGGGTGCTTTATGCAGGTTTTAACTTCACCCACAACTATACCCTCTAATCCACCTTTTATCGTGTTGTATTGTGTAATACCTTCCACTTCAAGTCCTGTACCAGTTAACAGTTCATCAATCTTTTCTGGACTAAGATTTACGTTTATAAGAGTATTTAACCAATTGTATGATATTTTCATTTGCTGCTTAACTTAATATGACTTGCTGCCGCTTTTAAAGTGTGCGAAAATAACAAAAAAGCCTTATGCACCCTATCCTTTATATTAATTTCGGTTTGGGTTGAAAAACAAAGCAATACATGTTGACAATGATTTTCATACAAATCAGTTTTTTCGGCACTGTGCATATCTTGGCGAATAACCTATTTCACCATTTATAAATTTAGGTGTTTATTTGCTTTAAAAATAAGTAATGGCTAAACCAACTTTAGTTTTAGGTGCCACACCTAACCCTGATAGATATGCATACAAAGCAGCTATGATGCTTACAAGCCATGGTCACCCTATTGTTTTATATGGAATCAAGCATGGTGAAATTGCTGGAGTTTCAATTCATCTTGCAGCTCCTCAGGTAGAAGTTGATACGGTAACTTTATATGTTGGTCCGCAAAATCAACCACCTTATTATGATTATATAGTAGGATTGCACCCCAAACGTGTAATATTTAATCCTGGAACCGAAAATACATACTTTGAAAACTTACTAAAAGAAAATAATATTGAACCTGTTATTGCTTGTACTTTGGTGATGCTATCTACAGGTCAGTACTAATAAAATAACCATTACGCATACATTAAACCATATGAAAAAAAATATACAATTTGTTTTAGCCCTCGTGGCGTTAGTTGTTGTGGCTTGTCAATCGCCTAAAGAAAAAGCTTTACAAGAAATTGAAGCACTGCAAGCGCAAGACAGTGTTTTTAGTATTGAAAACATGGCCAAAGAAAAAGATGCCTACATGGCCTTTGCAGATAAATACCCTGATGATGAGCGTGCTCCTGAATTTTTATTTAAAGCAGGACAAAGTATGGGGGCAATCGCTTCGCAAAAAAAGGACATGACATTGCATGAAGAATCGATTGCTATTTTTAAACGTATTCAAGAAAATTATCCTAAGCATCATTATGCTGAGGAAGCCATGTTTTTAACAGGTTTTGTATACGAAAATCACATGGGAAACATTGCAAAAGCAAAAGCAACATACCAAGAATTTATTGAGAAATACCCTAAAAGTGAGTTGGCCGAAGATGCTCAATTTGCAATTGAAAACTTAGGCATATCGCCTGAAGATATTATTAAACGCGCACAAGAAGGTTCAATAGGAGATACGTCAACTAATTAGAGTGAACGGAGCATATCGTGGCTAAATTCTTTGGTTAAAAAATCAAGAATATCTTGTCGCGATATGTTTTCAGTTACTTTTCCTCCTATGGCATAAGCCATTGTACCTCTTTCCTCGCTTACAATCAATGCCACAGCATCTGTTTGTTCCGTAATGCCTATTGCTGATAAATGACGCAACCCATACCTGCTTTGGTATTCGGGGTTTTCGCTAATGGGCAAAACTGCATTGGCAGCCTTGATTTTACTGTTTGCTATAATAACTGCACCATC
>CALPIR020000105.1 GCA_943323675.2 Chitinophaga pinensis
AAAATTGAATATTATAGATGAGAAACAAAAGATAGTAGTATCCGCTGCCTCGCGCAGGTTTAAAATTAATTTTGATAACGATACCATGAAACGTTTTGACGAGTTGGAATTGGATTATAAGATTAATGGATAACCCAATCTAATAATAAATACTTATAAATAGATTAACTGCCCCAAGACAAAAACTTTAAACTTCGGAATTATTATTGAATATTGCAGTAGAAATAACAACAACATAAATACATAAAATTATGGCATTAGAAATAACAGACAGCAACTTTGAGGAGTTGGTATTAAAAAGTGATAAACCTGTTTTGGTAGATTTTTGGGCAGAATGGTGTGGCCCTTGCCGCATGGTTGGTCCTGTGGTAGAAGAAATAGCTAAAGAATATGAAGGTAAAGCAGTGGTAGGTAAACTTAACGTTGATCACAACCCTAAAGTTGCTACAGAGTTTGGTATTATGAGTATACCTGCTTTATTATTCTTTAAAAACGGACAAGTGGTAGATAAACAAGTTGGTGCAGTGCCAAAGCATGTTTTAGTGAATAAATTGGAGAGCCAAATGGCTTAAGACATTTTACAAGGATGAATAAAAAAGCCCCTAACATTTTGTTCGGGGCTTTTTTATTGACATTTATTCGTTGTCGTCTAATTCTTTAATAGCATCATCTAACATTTGGTTGATGTATGCTTTGTCTTTGTCGCTTAATGTACTGCGGGTATTCGCAATTTCTTTCAGCTTTTTATATACAATGCGTTTACGTGCCTCAAGTGCTACCCAAGTTACATAGTTTTTGTTGGTGTTATTTTGAAATACTTTTTGTTCAATCAACTGTACTTCAACCAGTGTTTGGTTAGTTACTTCACGAGTTAATTGTTGGAAACGTTCGTTAAAATCGCCCATATTATCGCCAACCAAACGTTCGCCTTTGTAGTTTTCACTTACGTTTTTAAGTTGGGTTTGAACCGATGCTGCCAAGCGTTGTTTTGCACTAAGCATGGCCTTGTCCTTACTAGTTTCTAAATTCATGCTTTCGCCACTTGCTACAGCTCTAAACCAACGTTTATTGCCTTCATATTTATTCTCGCTAAACGGGGTTTTAACTTCGCTCATGTTTTCCATTTTAGTTTTACATGCAGTAAAAATGGTGGTCATTACTAAGGTTATTAATACGTATTTTTTCATGATGGTCATTTTTTTTTAGTTATGTTTAAATTTCATGCCAGAAATTTAATTTTTAATATTCATACATGTCGTGTTCTTGCTCTAACGTTTGTTGCTTAAGTTTACCTGCCTCAATTAAAGCATCTAAACCTTTACGTTTTATTTCAGGGTCGTCCATAATAAAAACATCATAAGGATTACTTTCTTTTATGATGAAGCTGCTGAAATTGCGTTGTTCAAACCAATTATCATAACTAAATTTTTGGTAAGGGTTACCCGAGTTATACATCAAAGAGTTTACCAAAACATCTCTGCAATCACTTTCTTTATCAAACCTATCGTAAAATTTGTACCAACATAAAGGTACAAATCCTAAGTCAAATCCCGCAATTTTCCGCTGGTATAAAGGTGCTAATGCAATTATTTGTGCACGTTGTTGTGATGTGCGCTTATCAAAATACCATTCTTCTAAAACCAATAATTGTTTAATGCGCTCAGTTGGGTTAAAACGTTCTACTACGGTATCAATGGAGTAGTTGTCGTCATCACCATTTGGATTAATTAATTTTTTAACAAGGAAAGTATCTGTTCCAAGTTTTAAAAATTGTTCAACATCATAAAATTGTTTAAGCGAATCGTTATGGTAAGGCCTGAGTTTACCAACCAAGGTAGCATCATACAAAACCTTAGTTAATGGATTACGCGGCCAAGCGGCAACTTTATTCTGGCGTTCGCGCAAATCAATGATACGCCATACTCGCTTTGTATATAACGCATCAGCTTCTCTTAATTGTTGAGGGGGTATAGCTTGGCGTTGGGCCAAAAGTGGCTCAAACCAGAACAGCACAAATAACATATTTAAACAAAGCCTCATTTCGGCAGCTACAATTAATCTTCTAAAATAACAGCTGTACCACTCGTACTAACCATTATCATACTGCCTTTGGCTCCTAATGTTTCGTAATCGAAGCTAACACCAATAACAGCATTTGCACCTATGGCATTCGCTTTGTCTGCAAGTTCCTTTAATGCGCTCTCTCGGGCTTCTTTTAATACCCTTTCATATGAGCCCGAACGGCCACCTACAATGTCGCGAATGGAAGCGAAAAAATCTTTAAATAAATTGGCTCCTAAAATTACCTCTCCTGTAACAATACCTTTGTATTGGTTTACTTTTCGGCCTTCAATGTTGTTTGTTGTTGTAAGTAACATATCTAGTTTATTCGTTTTTAGTTGAGTTTTTCTTGATGGCCTTTATGCATTATATTAAAATGATAGGGCATTTAGTTCGGCCTCTAATTTTGTTTTGTTGATGGGCACAACACCAACATCTTCACAAACTAAACCGCCTGCTAAATTGGCCATGGCTGCGGTTTGTTTTATGTTTAATTTCAATGCGAAACACAATGCTGCAACGCTAATTACGGTATCTCCTGCGCCACTTACATCTGCTATTTTTCTTACATGTGCTGGTATGTATTCAAACGTATTTCCATCAGTAATCATTACACCTTTTTCGCTCATGGTAATCATCGCGTGTTTAAGTTGCATGTTTTGCATCATAGATTTAACTGCAGCCTCAAAGCCTATCTTGTCATTTAAATCAATATCTAAATGTAAGCCCTCGCGTAATTCTTTTAGATTGGGCTTAAATAAATCTGCTTTATTATAAAAATTGAAGTTCCGTTTTTTGGGATCAACCACAACAGGAATTCCTCTTTTGTGAGCTTCCTCAGTAATTTTAGCAATGTTATCTGAAGTTAATACTCCCTTATCATAGTCTTCAAAAATGAGTACATCTGCATCTATCAATAATTGGTGAATGCGTTCTACCAACTCGTAACTTTCTACAGCCGATATGGGTTCTGTATTCTCTGTATCAATGCGCAACATTTGTGTTGCTTGTGATATTACACGCAATTTAACTGTGGTTACCCTATCTTTTGATTTTACAATACCTGTGGTGCCTACGCCTTGTTGGTGAAATAACTCAATTAAATCATCACCATCTTTATCATTACCCACTACTGAGCAAACAATTGGTTTAGCACCAAGAGCAACCAAATTCATGGCTACATTAGCTGCTCCGCCTAGTCTGTTTTCTTTTTTCTCTACAGCAACAACGGGCACTGGAGCTTCTGGCGAAATGCGTTCTACTTTACCAAAATAGTAGGCATCAATCATCACATCACCTACTACTAAAACTTTTAAACCTTTAAATTGCTCGAGTATATTTTTCATTGTTGTTGCTGCTTAATCAGTAAATTAAATAAGCATGTCTAATGCTTTTTTTATTCTATGCATCGCTTCTATTATTTTATCATCACTTGTGGCGTAGCTAATGCGAATGCATTGTGGGGCACCAAAGGCCTCGCCTGTAACCATGCTTACATGTGCATTGTGTAATAAATACATGCACAAATCAGTAGCTGTATTTATGGTTTTACCTTCAAAAGATTTGCCGAAATAATAACTCACATCTGGAAACAAATAAAACGCTCCCTCAGGATTATTGCACACCCAATTCGGTATTTGTTTAACCTCGTTTAATATCAAATCTCGTCTGCGTTTAAATGCATTCACCATTTCCTTACTTGTGGTCATGTCTCCATTTAGCGCTGCAACAGCTGCTTTCTGGGTAATGCTGCTGGTTGCCGAGGTAAACTGACTTTGAATTTTTTCGCAAGCTTTTGTAATGGTAGGGTGTGCGGCTAAGTATCCAAGTCTCCAACCTGTCATGGCGTAACCTTTTGATAAGCCATTGATGGTAATTACACGGTCTTTGATGCTTTCAAAACAACCGATGCTTTCATGGGTGCCAACAAAGTTTATAAATTCATATATTTCATCAGAAATGATATAAATATCGGGATACTTTTCAAACACACTTACCAATGCAGCTAATTCATTTTTGCTGTATACACTGCCAGTTGGGTTACATGGTGACGAAAAAATAAATAATTTACTTTTGGCAGTAATGGCTTCCTCTAACTGTTGTGCACTTATTTTATATTGTTGTTCAATGGTTGCATTAACAAAAATAGGTACGCCTTCAATTAGCTTTGCCATTTCAGAATAACTCACCCAATAAGGAGTAGGAATAATGACCTCGTCACCACTATTTACTAAAGCCATCATGGCATTCATGATGCAATGTTTGGCACCAGTAGAAACCAGTATTTGTTCAGGTGTAAAGTGTAAGTTGTTGTCACGCTTAAATTTGTTAACAATCGCCTCACGTAACTCCGGAATACCAGCAACTGGTGTGTAATAACTAAAGTTATTGTCTATGGCATCTTTAGCCGCATCTTTAATATGTTGCGGTGTAGTAAAATCCGGTTCACCTAAACTTAAACTAATCACATCAAAACCTTGGGCTGATAATTCTCTACCCAATTTGGCCATAGCTATAGTTTGTGGTTCATTAATATAATCAACGCGATGCGCTAAATTCATATGTGTACAGTTAAAGTGCGAATATAGTATTTATTGTATTCGAGATTTAAGTTGTTCTAACTTATCAAACATGACTTTAAAAAAGCGATTTCTTTGTTTTTCGGATACTGCGCTTATTTGTATTGATTTGCGTAACAAGTTATTTACCCACTGCTCATTTTCTTCAACAAAATCAGGAGATGTAGTACTCATCATGTTAAATGTGTTATTACTCAAGTAGGCGATTTTATTTCCGTTTAAATTCACAATAATGCTGTTGTTGCCTATCATAATTTCGCTTTGAAATAACCTGAAATTTTTAATGCCATTACCTTCTTTGCTTTCTGTTTCAGCTTTCATCTCTAGGTTCTTAACACAAGCCGTTAAACAATCACAAATTTTAAGCGCTTGTTCTTTGTTCTCAAAATACCCCGATTCCCAGAAGTATTCAACTTGTTTTATGGTGCTGTTGAGGGTGTCCTCATTCCAAACTTCGGTCGATTGGCATTGGTTGTAATACTGTAGTAATTCTTTGGCTATGACAATTAAATCCCGATCAACCAAAGTGGCATGGTACTTTTTGCCATTATAAGCTTCAACATTTACGATGTTCTTGAGCCAATAAAATATTTTAAATGAGGTTAATTCATCATCGAAAAAATGATGCCATATTGGAATATCATCTGCGGCATACAAGATGGAACTTTCAGGTATTTCACTTATCCTTTTAACATTGTCTCTCATGGTAACCAACCAATGCTTAAAGTTTTCTTCTTTACCCTCCAATTTAAAATAGTTAAAACTTACATTATTTGAATTGGTTTGGGTTTGAGTTTCGAATGGAACTTTAAAATGTGCACATATCAGTGCAATTTCGTCAATACTTAAAAAGGTTTCTGCCCTCAATCTGCGGTAGGCACTATCATTACTAGTATTCAGTAATTCAGCTAGTTCGTCAACAAACGAAACATTTGCTGGTAAAACAGATTTAACTCGGGCTAAAAAGGCTTTTTGAATTTCTTTTGCTTTCGTCATTTTAGGTTACTTGTTGTATGCAAGATATCTATTCTTACATATGATTTGCAAATAATGCAAATTGGTATTTTGATTTTGCCAACTGTTGCAAATTTCCCTAAAGTTTATGCCTGCTATAGCATAATCCAATTGGTTAGGCTATAAAAACAGCTGCAGATTTGTACCATAAATTTAAACATTATGAAAAAGCTAATTAGTCAAATTGTAGTTACAGTATTACTTTTAATTGCATCAGCGGTATCGCCAGTTGCGCAAAATGTTCGTCCAACGATTACAGTTTTAAATATTGATACCAAAGGGTTATCTCTAGATCCCCAGCAAATGGGTAATCTGGTACGAATAGAATTAGAAAAACTTGATACTTTTGATGTTACTGATAGGTATGATGTGGCCTACTTGGTTGACAAAAACAAATTGAACATCACCAATTGCTACGGCAAATTATGTTTATTGGAAGTAGGCACTACCATAAAAACTGATTACATGTTTACTGGAAGCGTAGAGTTGTATGGCCAAACTATTATATCCACCTTCAGGTTAATAAATGTAAAAAACGGAACGGTAGAGCGCACTTCCGTTGACGAATATTTAAACTTTCCGCTGGAGTTACAACAAATGGCTAGCATCAGCATTCGTAAAATGTTTGGCTTACACAATAACCCCGAGTTGGTTACCCGGTTAACCCAAAAGTTTGATTACGAAAATTCGATTAATAATCCTGATAAATCAAGGCTTAATTTATCTGGTCCTCGTTTTGGATATACCTTTATTTTGGGTGAGCAAGCTAAAAGGTTAAGTGATTCAAAAGATGAAGGTGGCTTTGAGGCCTATCCCGCTATGTTTCAGTTTGGATATCAGTTTGAGAAACAATACCTAAATGAAGGCAACTACCAAGCTTTGTTTGAGTTTATTCCAATGATTACTGGTGTAGATCAACAACTTGTTATTCCGAGTATTACAATTTTAAATGGTTTTAGAAATAACAAACATGGCTGGGAAGTGGCTATTGGTCCATCTATTAGTGTGGCTTCTTATAAAGATTTGGCGTTAATAAATGGGAAATATTATACCGAAGATGAATTGAAAAAGGCAGGTATTACCACATATGATTTGAATAAAACGGTAGATAGCAGGGGGCAGAGTGAATTTACATCTGCTTTGGTTATTGCTTTGGGTAAAACGTTTAAATCGGGCAAGATGAACATTCCACTTAATATATGGGCTTCGGTTCCTTCAAACGATGGATTTAGGTTAGGCGTTTCTATTGGTTATAACTCAAAAAAATAAGTTGAGCATGATTACTTCATTAACAATAGTTGCCCTATTTTTACTTAAAGTAGTTATCATTATTTTTAGTGCTGATTTTATATCGGGTTTGGTGCATTGGTGGGAAGATGCTTATGGTAACCCCAATTGGAAATTTATTGGTAAAAGTATTGTTCACCCTAATATTGAGCATCACCGATACCCACGAAAGTTTTTACAAAATACGTTTTTAGATCGTGTTAAAATATCCTTTTTAACTGGATTAATTATTTGTAGTGTCTCGGCATTTTTTAATCTTTTTACCCTAGAAATGGGCATCACTTTATTTTATGCTGCGTTAGCAAATCAAGTTCATGCCATGGCTCATCGCACAGATAAAGAAAATGGTAAAATGATTATGTGGATGCAAAAAATTGGATTGATGCAATCCCGTAAAATGCATGGTTATCATCACCAATCACCTTACAATGTAAACTATTGTATTCTTACCAATTATTTAAATCCAATACTTAACCTATATAAGTTTTGGAATGTATTGGAACTTGCCCTTTCCCAAATAGGAATTAAGCACAACAGAAATCATCCCGATAGAAATGGATACTAAATAGGAAACGGAAATCACACAACGTGTTTCCGTTTTTTTGTTTGATAAATTCGTAACAATTCGGATCGTATTAAATACTACTAGGTTGCCAAGTTGGCCTAATAGCAATCCTTTATTTAAGTTGATTTCCGTTTTTTACGTCAATATAACATTTGTGATTGCTTGTTTGC
>CALPIR020000106.1 GCA_943323675.2 Chitinophaga pinensis
ACTACTAGCACCGGGATTGCAAATGATGCGAACATTGCGCTGAATTTGCTTTCTGATTTTTGTGTTTGAACTTTGTTCATTTTGTACAAATTTTTAGAGGATGCAAAAAAACTAATTTAATTGATAAATGAAAGTAATTGTGGGAAAAATTAAAGCATCGCGGAGGCTTAATTTTCAATGCCTTAACGTCTAGTAACGTAAATATAATATATCACAAAAGTAAAATATTACTTACAAAGACGCTTAAAGTCTTCTTTAGTTAACGAAAACCTGAAAAATAATCAATTATAAATTTTCAAATTAACGATTGCAATTCTTCATTTTAAATAAAATCAAATTAAGAAATTGATATTTACTATTTCTTATTTTATTTGATTAAAAGTATTATTTCAAGATTTGCATTAACATATCGGGCACTATTGTTATTCCTATTGTAGCTATAGCACAGATAATGGCTACAATCATGTAAGTTGGGTGTATAACCAATGTTTTATCATTTGCTGGTTGACTGTACATTGCTATAATTACTTTTAGATAATAGTAAACAGCAATTATTGAATTAATAACCGCAAACAATGTTAATGTTACGTAACCATTTCTAATGGCCTCACTAAATATGTAGTATTTGCCTAAAAAACCAGCAAATGGAGGTATACCGGCCAAGGATAGCATGAAAATACTAATTAAAGCAGCTGCAAAAGGATTCTTTTTGGCTAATCCATTGAATGCTTCTACATTTTCACTATGGTTACTTTTAAAAGTCATGATGGCTATTGCAAATAAACCAATGGTTGCAATTGCATAAGCAGCAGCGTAAAAAAACACGGAAGATGCCGCATTTGTTTGTGAGCTTAATACACCTAAAAGCATATAACCAGCATGTGCAATACCTGAATAAGCTAAAATACGTTTTACATTTATTTGACTTAACGCTGTAACGTTGCCTACCATCATTGTGGCGCCTGTAACTATTATTAGCAATGGTTCTACGTAGTACATTGTGCCTCCTAAACAATGGCTGAATAAACGATATAAAGCAGCAAAAGCAGCTACTTTAACCAATGTACTCATAAAAGCAGTAATTAATGCTGGTGCTCCTTCGTAAACGTCAGGACTCCAAAAATGGAAAGGAACCGCAGAAACTTTAAATAACATTGCGAACAGGAGCATCGTTACTCCCAAATAAAACATTGGTGCAATTTCTCCAACGGTAATGTATTTACTTATACCTTCTAATTCAAAAGTTCCACTAGCCCCATATATTAAAGCAATACCAAATAGCAAAAATCCTGATGCAAAAGCACCCATTAAAAAATATTTCATACCAGATTCATTGCTACGTGTATCAAATCTGCGGCTACCAGCCATGATATATAATGAAATGGATAGTATTTCTACACCTAAAAACAACATGGCCATGTTGTTGTAGCTAAACATTACCAGTGCGCCACATAAAACAAATACCATAATTGACAAATAATCGCTTATTTGGTTTTGTTCGTCTTTGTAGTAATTAGCTGATAAAATAAATATTAATATGGAAATGATAATAGCTAAACCACTAAATGCAATAGCGAAATTATCCATCTTAATCATGTGACTTACCGATACCGAGCCGATTGTAGCCGGAGTTGTAATACCCCATTGTTGCATGTTGACTACAAAAATGGCAGATAAACCGATGATTAATGCAGGCACTAATAATTTACGAAGGTTTAATACCTCGGCCAGCATACAAAATAAACCTAAGCAAGTTGTATAAATTAAAGTTGTCATGTTCCGTAAATTATTTAGCTAAGGCTTTGTTTAAAATTATATCTAGAGATGGTTGAACCAATTCAAATATTGGTTTAGGATAAACACCCATAATAACTATGGTAATTGCAATGATACCTAAAACTAAGGTTTCGCTCCAGTTTAGGTCGGCAAAGTGCTGGGTGTTTTCGTTGGTGTTTCCTAACATGGAATTTTGGAACATACGCAACATGTATACAGCTCCTAAAATAATGGTTAAACCTGCAAAAACTGCTAACCAAGTGTTATACTTAAATATACCATAAATCAATAAAAACTCACCTATAAACCCGTTAGTTAATGGTAACGCTACACTAGCAATTACAACAATCATAAATAAGGTATTAAAGCGTGGGGCAATGTTGCGTATACCTCCAAGGTTATTAATGTTAGCTGTTTGTGTTCTATTTATGATGATATCGGCACAAAAGAATAAACCAACTACATTTACACCGTGTGCAATCATTTGTAAAACGCTACCCTGCAATCCTTCAATGTTTAATGCGAAAATTCCTGCCGCTATTAAACCTACGTGAGCTACCGATGAATAAGCAAATAATTTCTTTAAATCATTTTGCATGATTGCTATGATTGATGCATATACAATACCGATTACACATAGGGTAATAGCTAATGGTCCCCATTCGGCAATACCAGCAGGAAGTATTGGTAATAACCATCGAATAAGACTGTATGTTCCCATTTTTAGCATAATACCACTTAACAACATTGTACCTTGTGTTGGAGACTCGCTATAGGTATCAGCTTGCCATGTATGAAAAGGAACAATTGGTATTTTAATCGCAAATGCTAAAAAGAACATCCAAAACAACCAACCTTGGTTGCAACTGCAAATAGGGTTGTTGTATAAATCGGTAATGTTAAAGCTTGCGTTCGGATTGTAATAATACAACATGATAAATCCAAACAACATAAACAAACTACCTGCTAAGGTGTAAATAAAAAACTTTAGTGTAACTGGTACACGGTTTTTTCCACCCCAACCTAAGGCGATGAAGTAGATTGGTAATAAAGCTAATTCCCAAAAGATATAATACAATAAACCATCATAAGCCATAAATACTCCTATTAATGCAAATTGCATTAATAACATTAATGAGAAGTATGTTTTAGCATTTGAGTATTCGCGATTAAATCCGCTTAGTACAATTAAAGGAAGTAGGAAGTTGGTTAAACCAATCATAACCAAACTTAATCCGTCCATTCCAAGATTGACGCTTATTTTTGGGCTGCTAATCCAATCGTGAAAAAATACGAATGCATCAGGACCTTGTTGTTTAAAAATGGTGTATGCGTAAATGGTTAAACCAAACTCGACAACAGTAAATAATAAAGCTACACGCGATGCCATTTTATTGCCAACAAGCAAAACGGCTAAAGCTGCAACTAACGGTAATAATAAAAGTAGTAAGGTCATCATTTATATAAACAAGCGAATTATCAATAATACCATCATGCCAATAACCATAGCAAACACATAAAATCCAGTGTTACCAGTTTGCATTAAACGCATGGTTTTACCTGATGTGGAAACTATCCAGGCTGTTGCATTCACAGCCAAATCAATTATTAATTTATCAACTAATACCAAGAACAAATCGCTTAGTACGGTAATTGGTTTAACAAAAACGGTTTCATATATTTCATCAACATAAAATTTATTGCTGATTATTTTATCTAAGCCAGTTAGTGAATTGTCTTCTAGGGGTAATACACTTCTCTTAACATACTTGTTGTAAGCAAAAAGTATCACAACAATGGCTCCAATACCTGCAAAGCTCATTAAAGCAATCTCTGTGGCATGCGATACTTTTTCGTGATGAGCAAGATATTGTGCTGAACCTTCTGTAACTGATGATAAGTAATTGCTGAATGCGTGTTGAACATGAAAAACTTCTGGTAATCCTAGTAACCCGCCAACTACCGCCAATATACAAAGTATAATAAGAGGTAAAGTCATGGTTAGTGGTGATTCATGAATATGTTTTTGGGTCTCTTCAGTACCTCTATATTTACCAAAGAATGTTAAGAATACCAACCTAAACATATAGAAAGCAGTAATGAATGAACTTATTGACAAGATTACCCAAACTGTTTTGTTTTGTTCGAATGCATGAGCTAGTATTTCGTCTTTAGAGAAGAATCCTGATAGAAAGGGGAAACCTGAAATAGCTAAAGATGCCAATAAAAACGTGATGTAGGTTACTTTGATGTATTTCCCCAATCCCCCCATTTTACGGATATCTTGTTCGCCATGTAATGCATGAATAACACTACCAGCTCCTAAGAATAATAATGCTTTAAAAAATGCATGTGTAACTACATGGAACATGCCACTGCTAAATGCTCCTAAGCCTAAGGCCGCAAACATCAACCCTAATTGAGAAACGGTAGAGTAGGCTAGTACTTTTTTAATATCATTTTGCAATAAACCAATAACTGCAGCAAATACAGATGTAGCCACACCCACTATTAATATAAACATTAATGTAGTTGGTGCTAAAGAGAATAAAATATTGCTTCGTACAATCATATAAATACCTGCTGTTACCATTGTTGCAGCATGTATTAATGCAGAAACTGGAGTAGGACCAGCCATTGCATCAGGAAGCCAAGTGAATAAAGGCAACTGAGCCGATTTTCCCATTGCACCCACAAATAATAACATGGTGATTGTAATTAATAATGCACTATCAGGGGCTAAAGTTTGAGCTTGATTAGCTACGGTTGAATAGTCTATGCTGCCGAAGTAAAACAACATAAAAAACATGCCCAACAAAAAGCCCAAATCACCTATGCGGTTCATCACAAAAGCTTTTTTAGCCGCATTGTTATATGATTCATTTTTAAACCAAAATCCAATGAGTAAATAAGAGCATAAACCAACCCCTTCCCAACCAATAAACATCACTAAATAGTTGTTACCCATTACCAATAACAACATAAAAAAGATAAATAGGTTAAGATAAGTGAAGAAACGAGTATAGCCTTCATCATCTTTCATGTAGCCAATGCTGTATAGGTGAATTAAAAAACCTATACCTGTTACCACTAGTAGCATGGTTATGGTTAGCGGGTCAATTAAAAAACCGAAGCTGATATTGATGTTGCTAAATGCAATCCAATCAAAAATATCTATATTTAAAGATGATGTTGAATTAGTCCCGTTGAATAATGTAATTGTGCAAATAAAAGAGCCTAAAATAGCTAATGCTGCTATCCAGCCGGTAATCGATTTTGGAAGAAACTTTCCAAACAATCCGTTAATTAGGAAACCGATTAATGGCAACAACGGAACCAATAATGCCGGAGTTACCAATAAGGTGTCTTGTATCATTTTGTCGTTCATGTGTGCGTTACTTTTCTGATTTTAATGTTACCACTTTAATTTATTAAGCACATTAATGTCTGTGCTGGCAACATTTCTGTATATACTCATCAATAGGGCTAGGCCAACAGCAACTTCCGCTGCAGCAACCACCATGATAAAAAACACGAATACTTGTCCATCACTATTACCACTATATGCCGAGAATGACACCAATAACAAGTTAACCGAGTTTAACATCAACTCTATACACATTAAAATAATGATGGCATTTCTGCGAAAAAGTACGCCCATTATACCTATACAAAATAATAAAGTGCTTAATACTAAATACCAATTTTGTGGCACTGCTTGTAATGTATTTTCCATATTCTTGATTCCTTTAATTGGTTATTTTTTCTCTTTTTTCGCCAATAACACACTACCAATCATTGCAGATAAAAATAGCACTGATGATATTTCGAATGGCAATAAGAAATCTGTAAATAATTTTTTACCAACTTCCTCTACAAAACCAATACTTGTTTTATTTGGCAGGTTAAATTCACCTAATTCGGTGGCTCGCATTGATGCAATCAATACAACAAAAAATAACCCGGCTGCTATGGCAGAGGCTATTTTGGTTAGGTTTGATTTGTGCGGTTCTGTATCGGCATTTAAATTTAATAACATGACCACAAAAAGGAATAGTACCATGATGGCACCTGCGTATACTATTAAATGAACAATTGCTAAGAATTGGGCATTTAACAATACATAATGACCTGCTATTGTAAAGAAGCAAACAATTAGCCACAATACACTGTACATTGGGTTTTTAGAAAACACAACAGCTAAAGCACTAATTATTGTTAAAATAGCTAAAGTTAGAAATAAGTATAAGCTCATGATTTGTTGTTAACTCGTGATGATTATTTGTTTAATAAAGGTTGTTTTGGAGAACCTTCCATTTCGTAATTCTTTTTACGCTTGCTCACATCTACGCGTCCTGATGCATCAATTCCCTCTACCAATATATCTTTACCGTAAATAAAGTTGCCACGTGTAAATGCGGTTGGTACAATTCTATCACTTAGGTAAATGGCATCTTTAGGACAAGCATCTTCGCACAAACCGCAGTATATACAGCGTAGCATATTAATTTCATACTTAGCAGCGTATTTTTCTTCGCGATATAAATTTTCTTCACCCTTTTTACGTTCAGCTGCTTCAATACTTATTGCTTCAGCTGGGCATGCTACAGCGCATAAGCCACAAGCAGTGCAATTCTCACGACCTTTATCATCGCGTTTTAAAACATGTTGCCCGCGGTAAACTGATGCGATTTCGCGTTTTTCTTCAGGATACCTAACTGTAGCCGATTTTTTAAATAAGTGTTTTATTGTTATAGCTAATCCACTAAAAATAGCTGGTAAATAAAGCTTCTCTACCCAATTTAGGTCGTGCTTTACAACTACTTTTGATCTATTCGTTAATTGCATGTTTGATTCTGTTTTCGTGTTTGGTGTATTTTGATTATTTGAAGAAAGTAATCCATGCACCGGTTACTAATACGTTTACAATTGATAACGGAATTAAAATTTTCCATCCTAAATTCATTAATTGATCGTAGCGGAAACGAGGTAATGTCCAACGCACCCACATGAAAAAGAAAATGAAGAACAATATTTTAGCAAACAATACAGCTATGCTTACAACGGCAGCAATATTTTGAGGTAAATCTAAACTATCTATGCCTGGAAAATGATAACCACCAAAATACAAACTTGCAATAATTGCTGATGAGATAAACATATTGATGTACTCTGCAAATAAGAATAAGCCTAATTTCATTGAGCTAAATTCTGTGTGATAACCACCGATCAATTCACTTTCCGATTCAGGTAAGTCGAATGGAGCACGGTTACACTCGGCAAAGGCACAAATTAAAAAGATTAAAAAGCCGATGGGTTGGCGCACCACATTCCATACATTACCATCTCCGGCTTGTCCATCTACGATTTCGCGTAGGCTTAATGAGTTGTTGATTAGCAATAACGCAACAATACTCATTCCCATTGCAAGTTCGTAGCTAATCATTTGTGAGGCGGCACGTAATGCACCTAATAAGGCAAATTTGTTGTTTGATGCCCATCCGCCTATCATAATGCCGTAACCACCTATTGATACAACAGCAAACAAGTATAATAAACCAACGTTTAAGTCGGCAACTTGTAAACTAAATTCATGGCCACCAAAATTAAAAGACTTTCCCCATGGAATAATAGCACTTGACATCAAGGCCGTCATCATAAAAATACACGGACCAATAATAAATAAAAACTTATCTGAGGCGCTAGGGATAATTTCTTCTTTGGTAAACATTTTAACACCATCAGCAATGGGTTGTAGCAAACCAAATGGTCCTGCTCTGTCTGGACCAATACGGTCTTGAAGGAAAGCTGCAATTTTCCTTTCACCATAGGTTGAGTAGGCAGCGATGCCTAA
>CALPIR020000107.1 GCA_943323675.2 Chitinophaga pinensis
AAGGCGCTGCAGTAATCATAATTGCTTTATTAATTTGATATGCTATTCCTAAGTATGCTTGTGCAAAAATGCTGTTTTTTATAAAGGGGAACGATTCTTTGTTTTTTATTACCAATACGCCTACATTATTTTGGCCTACTAAAGCAGCATCTATGGTGCTTATAAAAGCATAACTTAATCCAACTTTAGCTTCAATTCCAAATCGTTTGTGCGGTGTAAACCTATATGTAATTAACAAGGGAATTTCGTTCCAACTATATTTAATACGTGTATTGTTTATTCCATTGGCTGTAACCGAATCGTTTGTTGCAACTTGGCTATTAGCCTCGTATTTTGGTGGTTGTGTTGCCAGTGTTGTTCCATATGTCATGCCCATGCTAAAATGAGTAAATTGAATACCACTAGATATCAAAAGTTTATTCCATTCGTAATCTAATAAAAATGCACCACTCCAATCAATTTTAGCAGTTTCTATTTGATTACGAAGAGCTACGTGTTCTTTAAGATCTGTTTTTGTTTCATTCAATTGCATTTGACTGAAATGAGCTCCAATAATTACGCTTAAAGATAGTTTTGATGGAAGATTTACATTATCATTAATTGATGGTTTTATTTGACTTGTTATACTATCGTGTATCGCTAGAATGATGTTTCTTGCTATTTTAGAAGTATCAGAAGGATCTTTGGTTTCATTGGGTTGATAGGATGTGCTAATTTCTTGTTCTCTTGCTTGCGCTTTATCATCGCTTAAGTTTGGCTGTGTTTTGTCAGCATTTAATCCTGTTTTAACCGAAATGGTTACATGATTATTTTTAAGTCCATTAACTACGCCTGCTTCTTTGTTTATAAATATTGCACGGTTTAAAATTAGATTATTTCCTTTCGATGTTTTATTGGCATTGATTAAATAATCATCATGAAGCAATAAGACAGGATTATGCTGAGCGATATATTGTTTGCTTTTTGATTTCTTATTGTATTTGGTTTTAGTATGAATAACCGATTTATGTTCATGTTCCAGTTTCTCTAGCACTGAATTAGTTTTTATTTTTCCTTTTTCCTCAACTTTTTTATTAACCCTTACTTCAATATTTTTTTCTGATGATGTAGCAATTGTAATGGCTTCAGTAACTAATTCAGATTTATCCAGTTTTGGTTTAACTTCAGTTAACGGAGTTGTTATGCGATTTGTCAAATATCCTACTCCACTTAAGCCAATAAATAATATTACCGACAGTGATATCCATAAATATTTTTTATTGTTTTTGCCTTTAGGTTCCAATGGAAATTGAGCTACTATTTTTTCCCAGGTTTCTTTATTCGGATTAAGTTTATAGTTACCAATTTTCCCATTAACTTTTTCCTCAAACAATGGAAGATTTACTTCTTGGTCAATATTACTCCACAACGATTCAGAAGGTTTAAACCCTGTCTCGTCTAGTTGATGCTTCAACTTTTTTTCGAAGTCCTTATTTTGGTTCTTGAAAAGGCTCATTTAAAATTTGATAATGTTTAGCCAATAATTGTTGCATGGCATTTCGTGCTCTCGAATATTGCGATTTAGATGTTCCAACAGCAATGTCAAGTATATCCGCAATTTCTTTGTGGGTGTATCCTTCAATAGCAAATAAATTAAATACAATTCTATATCCCTCTGGTAATTGTTGTACCAAAGCAATAATTTCTTTAGCAGAAATTTGGGAGATAATATTGTCCTCAAATGGTGCATCGTAGTTTACTTGGTCCAAATCTTCCTTAAAGCTCCTACAACGATGTTTAAAAAAATTAATAGCAGTAAATACCATAATCCTTCTTACCCATCCTTCAAAACTGCCTTCGTATTTAAATCGAGCGAGGTTCTTAAACACTTTAATAAACCCTTCTTGTAACATGTCTTCTGCCTCTGCTCGGTCTTTGGCATAACGCATACAAACCCCCAACATTTTTGAAGCAAAACGGTCGTATAGCATTTTTTGGCAAGGGCGCTTGCCATCAATACAACCATTAATTATATCTTTTTCTCCAAGTTCCATGGTGGATTTAATCCTTAGTCAATATATACCAAACTATGGTTGCATGACAATTTTAGCTTTTTATATGACAAATTTTATGCTATAATTCCCTAAAATTCCCCCAAAATGGCAGCATTTAACACTTGGCACAAAAGTGGATAATGAATCAACACATTTTACAATCAAATAACAAATAAAAAATATATGTCAGTAAGTCTTAAACCATTAGCAGACAGGGTTCTAGTAGAGCCTGCTGCAGCAGAAGAGAAAACAGTGGGTGGTATCATTATTCCTGATACAGCCAAAGAAAAGCCACAAAGAGGTACGGTAGTAGCAGTTGGGGATGGTAAAAAAGATGAACCAATGACAGTAAAAGCAGGTGATACCGTACTGTATGGTAAATACGCTGGTACCGAAATTACTGTTGAAGGTAAAGATTATTTAATGATGCGTGAGGCGGATATATTCGCTATCGTTTAAAATTTAGTTTTAATTAGGCAGATATCGGTTTACACTGATTTTATTGCGTTAATTCACTACTCTTAAAAATAAAAAACAAGAAAATGGCAAAAAGAATTCTTTATAACGTAGAAGCCCGCGATGGTTTAAAGCGCGGAGTTGATGCATTGGCAAATGCAGTTAAAGTTACTCTAGGTCCTAAAGGCCGTAACGTAGTTATCGATAAGAAATTTGGTTCACCTACAGTAACCAAAGATGGTGTTTCGGTAGCTAAAGAAATTGAATTAAAAGACCCAATTGAAAACATGGGTGCCCAAATGGTTAAGGAAGTAGCAAGCAAAACTGCTGATATTGCAGGTGATGGTACTACTACAGCTACCGTTTTAGCTCAAGCAATTGTTACCGCTGGTATCAAGAATGTGGCAGCAGGTGCAAACCCAATGGATTTAAAGCGTGGTATTGATAAAGCTGTTGAAGCTATTGTAGCAAATCTTAAAGTACAGAGCCAAGTTGTTGGTGATGACAATAAAAAAATCCAACAAATTGCCTCTATTTCTGCCAATAACGATGAAGTTATAGGCACTTTAATAGCAGATGCTATGGCCAAGGTTGGTAAAGAAGGTGTAATTACTGTTGAAGAAGCTAAAGGTACTGAAACAGAAGTTAAAACTGTTGAAGGTATGCAGTTCGATCGTGGTTATTTATCTCCGTATTTTGTAACCAATGCCGAGAAAATGGAGGTTGATTTAGAAACACCTTTCATTTTAATTACCGATAAGAAGGTAGGCAGCATGAAAGAATTATTGCCAATTTTAGAGGCAGTGGTACAAACAGGTAAACCGTTATTAATTATTGCCGAAGATGTAGAAGGTGAAGCTTTAGCAACTTTAGTAGTAAATAAATTACGTGGCTCGTTAAAAATTGCAGCTGTTAAAGCTCCAGGTTTTGGTGACAGAAGAAAAGCCATGTTAGAAGACATTGCAATTTTAACAGGAGGTACTGTTATCAGTGAAGAGCGTGGCTTTAAACTTGATGCTACGGATATTACGATGTTAGGTAGAGCTGAAAAAATTACAATTGATAAGGACAACACAACCATTATTAATGGTGCAGGTGCTAAAGAAGATATCGCTGCTCGTGTTACCCAAATTAAAGCTCAAATTGAAAGCACTACTAGCGATTACGATAAAGAAAAATTACAAGAACGTTTAGCTAAGTTAGCGGGTGGTGTTGCTGTATTGTATATTGGTGCTGCTACTGAGGTCGAAATGAAAGAGAAAAAAGACCGCGTTGATGATGCTTTACATGCTACCCGTGCTGCTGTTGAAGAAGGTGTTGTTGCAGGTGGTGGTGTTGCTTATATTCGTGCTATTGAAGCTTTAGATAGTATTAAAGGCGCTAACGATGATGAGAATACAGGTATTGCAATAATTAAACGTGCGGTTGAAGAACCACTACGTCAGATTGTTGCAAACGCAGGCGGAGAAGGCAGTGTAGTTGTAAATAAAGTACGCGAAGGAACAGGTGACTTTGGTTACAACGCACGTACCGAAAAATACGAAAACTTAATTGCTGCAGGTGTTATTGATCCTACAAAAGTAAGCCGTGTTGCATTGCAAAATGCTGCAAGTGCCGCTGCAATGATTTTAACTACCGAGTGCGCTTTAGTTGAAGAGAAAGAAGACAAAGCTCCAGCAATGCCGGGTGGAATGCCAGGCGGTATGGATGGTATGTACTAATTCAACAAAAAAACATAAAGCCGAAAGGTTTAACAAAAAACCGAATTGCAATTGCAGTTCGGTTTTTTTATGTTTGAGTAAATGGTAGAACAATTGTGTGATTTAAACTCAGCGATATTATCATCATTTTAAATAAACAATAATCAATTCGTTACTTCGTTTAAAGCCATTAAACTATCCAATAAGATGAAAAGTAAACGCATTCTTCTAGCAGTTTTTATAGCCCTGTTTGGTTATACAAACGCGCAAAATTATGTAGTAGACAATTATTTATTTTCGGCAACCAAAGAAGGTAAACCCATAAAGTTTGGTAAACAAGTGAAGCAGGTTAATGTAAGCGCCTACGACATCAAGTACCTGAATAGTGAGGGAGAACCTAAACGTAAGTATATATACGAGCTTAATAAAGCAGGAAATACAACATACACAGTTCATTATAATCGTAAAAATATCTTGAAAAGGAAGTCCTATCTAACCTATTTAAATGATACCCTTTTAACGAATCAAGTAAGTTTAAATAAAAAGGGGGATACGGTGAGTTTATCTTACTACAGTTTCAATAATGGAAAAATGGTAAGTAGTTTATCTAAATACGGAAAAAGAACATTTGAGTATTTGTATGCATACAACGATAAGGGTAATCGCACATCATACTTATACAACCGTAATGGTGCGTTAAGCGTAAAAATTTTATACGATTACGATAGTGTAAGTGGTAAGTTGGCCAAACAATCAACCTATAATAAAAAGTATAAATTGGTAAGTGTGGTTAATTATGAATGTAATTACCAAGGAGAGGTGAGAAAGGATGTAAATCAATCTAAAGTTTGTATGAGAACAGATGCTTTAACCGGAGGAGGTTTTGTGGTTTATCATGATTACACAAACCCAAAAGGTAAGTTAAGAAGAAGTGTTGCTACTTATAGTAACGATAGCAATTTGATGCAGGTTAAAGTGTACGATACAAAAAACAAATTAGTGTCTGATGCTGGCTACATTTATGATACCAATGGTAATTGTGTGGAGTATACTTACAATAAAAATAATAAGAGGTGGCAAAGCATATACAGCTATAACGATAAACTTTTATTGAGTGATTATTATACTAAAAAAGAAGGGAAAGTAATCAATAAGGTCATTTATAACTATTCCTTTTTTAGATGATTGAAATTTATGGTATAAGTCTCAATTTGAGAATAGATCGTATATTCGAATACGAATTTTACCCTTAACATATGAAGTTTTTAAAGTGGTTACTTATCCTGTTTATTTCTGTTTTTGCAATTGCAGAAACCTACATTTTTGCATCAGGTAATACTTATCTGAATACACTATTTCCACTCACTATTTTCAGTGGTAAAATGGGTCCTGATATAGATGAAGTTACCTTATTTCAACATAACGAAATTTCCATTGCATTTCCGCAGCCTTGGGCCAATTCAAATAAAACGGTTAAACTTTCAGATAGTGTTTTGCAATTAATGGAATCATACGAAACGGTTTCGTTTGTGGTAATAAAAAATGATACGGTACAGTACGAAAAACATTGGGAAAGTCAAAGTGATTCGTCATTAATTAACTCGTTTAGTATGGCCAAATCAATAATGGCCATGCTTGTGGGTTGTGCTTTAAAAGACGGGCTTATTAAAAGTGTGGATGAACCCGTTGCCAATTATTTAGATGAATTTAAGGTTGGGGATTTACAAAAAATTACCATCAAGCATTTACTAACCATGAGCAGTGGTTTGGGTTTTAAAGAAGATTACTCAAGCATGTTTTCTTGGCCTGCCGAGGCTTATTACGGTCCTGATGTGAATGGCCTTACCATTAAACAATCTAAGCCTGAAACCGAGCCCGGTAAAACATGGTTTTATAAAGGTGGCGATACGCAACTATTAGGTATTATTCTTAAAAAAGTAACTGGCAAAACTGTTGCACAATATGCCTCAGAAAAATTATGGAAACCCATGGGTGCAGAACAACCTGCATTTTGGAGTTTGGATGAGCATGGTATGGAAAAGGTAAGTTGCTGTTGGTATAGCAATGCAAAAGATTTTGCACGTATTGCTAAGTTAATGATGAACCAAGGCAATTGGAACGGACAACAAATTATAGATTCGGCTTATGTAAAAGAAGCACTAAGCCCTGCCGTTTTGTTGGACAGAAAAGGGAATAAAAGTCAACAGTATGGTTACCAATGGTGGCTGATGAACCATAAAGGTCACGATGTTTTTTATGCACGCGGCATTCGTGGCCAATACATTTTTGCTATTCCCGATATCAAAACCATTGTGGTACGCCTTGGCCACAAAAGAGCTAAAAAAGATGGCGATGAGTTACCTGAAGATATTTTCGTATACCTAAACGCTGCTTTAAGTATGCAATAAGTCCTGTCTATTATCGCTTATATAACTCCCAAAATAGTATCTTTGCCCTTCATTTATGGCAGCTCAAAAACCAACATTACCTAAAGGAACGCGTGATTTCGGCCCAGCCGATGTGCAAAAGCGTAAATATATTTTAAACACCATTGAAGCGGTTTTTAAAAAATATGGCTTTATGCCATTAGAAACGCCAACTATGGAAAACCTTTCAACGCTTGAAGGTAAATATGGCGAGGAAGGGGATAAGTTACTTTTCAGAATTTTAGATTCGGGTGATTATTTAAAATCGTTAAAAGAACACAACGATAAAATATTATCAGATGAAAGTCAGGATGTAACATTTGCTCCTTCTTTTTCTGGCAAGTTGATTGATTTGGACTCGAAAGCTGCTACCAAATTTATTTCAGAAAAAGGTTTACGTTATGATTTAACTGTTCCATTTGCACGTTATGTGGTTATGCATAGAAACGAAATCACTTTTCCGTTTAAGCGTTACCAAATGCAACCTGTATGGAGAGCCGATAGGCCACAAAAAGGTCGCTACCGTGAATTTTGGCAGTGCGATGCAGATGTAGTAGGAAGCGATAGTTTATTAAACGAGTTGGATTTGATTCAAATTTATGTTGAAGCTTTCGATAGTTTGAAAATTCCAATCCAAATCAAGTATAACAACCGCAAGTTATTGGATGGTTTGTCCCAATTATTCGGAATTGAAGATAAGTTAATTGATATGACCGTCATTTTAGATAAGACGGATAAAATAGGTCTTGATGCTGTTGTAGATGAACTCAAATCTATTGGTGCGAATTTAGACAGTTTAGCTAAGTTTCAAACTGTATTTCAGTTGCCAAATCTAACAACTAAACATTTAAATGACTTCTTCTCTTCAAGTAATGAGATTGCTAAAAAAGGCGTAGATGAGATTGTTAAAATAGCTGAATATTTGGAGGTAATTTACGGTTCTAAAAACAGTTTACCAATTACCCATGA
>CALPIR020000108.1 GCA_943323675.2 Chitinophaga pinensis
AATTCTATTGGCATCTTTAAAATCATTTAATTTCCGAATCAACTCGTGGGATGAGTTTATCGCTTCTTTGAAGAATATGGATCAGGTTGAAAGGCAAGAAATGTTGGTTATAGTAAGAGGGGTGTTCCCAGCTAAATATGATGAGATTTTAAATCGCTTAGATGTCTTGAAATAAGCTTTAAAATAAATACCGTCATTAACTATACTTTATTTTAAAATGCTTTATGCTGTCTTTGCCATTTATACAATATGTATTGTCACATGCTGATAATAAATTCTTCTAAATACTGATGTTGATTCAGCAAAGCCCATAGATTAAACTGTACGAGTTCCGTTTAAAATAATACCTAATATAAACTACTACAATTTGGCAATTATTTAAGTCCCTACCTCAAAAATCAAATCATTTACTGCGCATTACAACTATAGTTACGCAATCATTGCCTAGGTTATCTTCTTTATTTGTAATGAAAAACATTAAACTTCAATTGTAGCGCATATTTCATACGTTGTTCTTATTTTGACTTGCAGCAAATAGCTCCTTAACCATGTTGGGTATGATCCAACCGCTAATGCCCTAAATAACTTGCTAGTATCACAGCTGTAAAACTCTTTACCTGTTAAATCATTTCTATTATGCACTGTTAAACCTATTTACTATCTTGCCTCGATTTTTCTTGAAAACCTTACATGACGAACAAAGATTATACACTTCGACTTTCAGGATTAGAGCCACTGGTTATTTTTGAAGGCTCAAACTTTATAAACGTAGGCGAGCGTACCAACGTAACAGGATCTAAAAAATTCTTGCGCTTAATAAAAGAGGGTGATTTTGATGGAGCCCTAGAAGTAGCCCTTGAGCAAGTGCAAGGTGGTGCGCAAATAATTGACATTAACATGGATGAAGGAATGATTGATGGCGCAGAAGCCATGACTCGTTTCTTAAATCTGGTGATGGCCGAACCCGATATTTCTCGTGTTCCAATCATGATAGATTCATCAAAATGGGAAATTATTGAAGCTGGTTTAAAATGCGTGCAAGGCAAGTGTGTGGTAAACTCTATTTCGCTAAAAGGTGGTGAAGAAGAATTTATTCGTCAAGCTAAAATTGTTAAGCGCTTTGGTGCTGCTGTAATTGTAATGCTTTTTGATGAGGTTGGACAAGCAGATAATTTCCAACGTAGAATTGAAATTGCAGAAAGAGCCTATCGCATTCTTACTGAAAAAGTTCATTTCCCTGCGGGAGATATCATTTTCGACCCAAATATTTTTCCTGTGGCAACAGGAATGGAAGAGCACCGTAGAAATGCCATCGACTTTTTTAATGCCACCAAATGGATAAAAGAAAACTTACCTGGTGCTAAAATTAGTGGTGGAGTGTCTAATGTTTCATTCTCATTTCGAGGTAACGACAAAGTGCGCGAGGCCATGCATTCGGCATTTTTGTATCATGCCATAAAACACGGTATGGATATGGGTATTGTTAACCCAAGCCAGTTAGAAGTGTACGATGAAATTGATAAAGAATTATTGGGGCACGTAGAGGATGTGTTGTTGGATAGGAAAGAGGATGCTACCGAAAAATTATTAGAATATGCCGAGAAAGTAAAAGGCAAAGGCAAAGAAAAAGTAATTGATGATGAGTGGCGCAAAGGCACTATCGAAGAGCGCTTGAGCCATGCTTTAATAAAAGGTATTGTAGAGTTTATTGAGGTAGATACAGAGGAAGCTTACCAAAAATATGGTAAACCACTTAATGTAATTGAAGGTCCGTTAATGGCTGGAATGAATGTAGTGGGCGACTTGTTTGGTCAAGGAAAAATGTTTTTACCACAGGTTGTTAAAAGTGCACGTGTAATGAAAAAAGCGGTTGCTGTTTTAACTCCTTACCTCGAGGAAGAAAAACGTTTAGCAGGCGCAGCAGCAGGTGGCGGACAAGGTAAAATATTGTTAGCTACTGTTAAGGGTGATGTGCATGATATTGGAAAAAATATTGTAGGTGTGGTGTTGGCATGTAATAATTTTGAAATTATTGACATGGGTGTGATGGTTCCTGCTGATAAAATATTAGCGCGTGCCCAAGCAGAAAATGTAGATGTAATTGGCCTAAGCGGATTGATTACACCAAGCTTAGATGAAATGGTTTACGTTGCCAAAGAAATGGAACGTATGGGTATGAATATCCCTTTACTTATTGGTGGTGCAACAACCTCGCGTGTGCACACTGCGGTTAAAATCGATCAAAATTATAGCGGCCCTGTAGTGCATGTGTTAGATGCCAGTAAGAGTGTTCCTGTTGCGCAAAGTTTAATTAGCAAAGAAAACCGACCTATTTTTCAAGCCAATTTAAAGGCAGATTATGCCCAGTTTAGAGAGGATTATAAAAACCGTAAAAGGGATAAAAACTTTGTAACAATAGATAGGGCTCGTTCCAATAAAATTAATGTAGATGTAAAAGATATTGTAGCTCCTGGTTTTACAGGGGTTAAGGTGTTTGATAAATTCCCGTTAAGCGAATTACGCAACTACATTGATTGGACTCCGTTTTTTATGACATGGGAATTGGCAGGACGTTATCCTAAAATTTTGAATGATGAAATTGTAGGAAAAGAAGCCACTAAGTTATTTGCCGATGCCAACGCTTTATTAGATGAGGTGATAACAAACAACTTACTTCAAGCCAAAGCAGTAATTGGTTTTTGGCCTGCAAATGGGGTAGGTGATGATGTGGAGTTACAAGCTGATGGCAATACATCAACGTTCCATTTCTTACGTCAACAAAGCGAAAAGGCTGATGGACAAACCTACAATTGTTTAGCAGATTTTGTGGTTCCTAAAGAAACTGGTAAAACCGATTATATGGGTGGATTTGCTGTTACTGCAGGTATTGGAATTGAAAAATTAGTGGAGCAATTTGAAAAAGATCATGATGACTACAACAGCATTATGATTAAAGCAATTGCAGATAGATTGGCCGAAGCATTTGCCGAAAAAATGCACGAGTTGGTGCGTAAAGAATTTTGGGGTTATGCCAAAGATGAGGAGCTAACTACAGAAGATTTAATAAAAGAAGAATACCTTGGCATTAGGCCTGCACCGGGCTACCCGGCTTGTCCTGACCATACCGAAAAACGCTTGTTGTTTGATTTATTGCAAGCCGAAAAAAATGCGGGTATTGAGTTAACCGAAAATTTTGCCATGTATCCAGCTGCCAGTGTAAGTGGTTTTTATTTCGGGCATCCAGAAAGTAAATACTTTGGTATTGGTAAAATTAATAAAGACCAAGTTGAAGACTATGCCAAACGTAAAGGCGAAGATGTGGCCTTTATTGAAAAATGGCTTTCACCAAACTTAGGATACGATAACTAAAAAAGGTCAGCATGCCTTCAAGGCGTCAGACCTTTGGTAAAGAGAATATTTATTAATTCACAGCTAAACCTTGCTGATGCGCAATGCGTCTGAAGGTTTTACTCTATCCCAAGGTCCTTTATGATCTTTTCAATTTGCCAATCTTCAACAGGATTGTATTCATTTTTCAAATCGGCAGTAAATACCAATGCTAAACCTTGCCAATAAATGGCTGTAAGGTTACCACGGTATGTTTTAAGTAGGGTATAAGTATCTTTTCCCGTTTCACGATGAATTAACTTTATGAGCAGTTTACCTTGTGTTACAGTGAGGTTAATCAAGTCGTCCATGAATTGATCTTTAATGGCCTCTTCGGTCCGTTTAAGGTACGCTTTACGCGCTTTATCGGTTGGTAACAGTTGTAAGTTTTGTTCCATTAATTGAAACCTAAAACCAGCAACCTTTGCGTATGGCAGTACCCTTTTTACATCTCGTACCAATTTCTGATAACGCTTTTCGTATTCAGGGTCGCGTTTGGCTTCGGCAATAAACTGCGGCAAATCCACTGTTTTTAATGTATCGGTAGGTTGCTGTTGCGCTTTGGCAAATAGCACAAACATTAAACTAAATAATAATGCTACGTTTTTCATGTTCAAATCAAATGAATAAAAACAATGCCAAAGTTATTCCAATTGCACATATACTTTGGTGTATGCTAAAAATAAGTTTGCAGTGGTTAATACCTATTCACTTTAAAATTTGGGCATTAGCTTTTAATGAAAGTTGTTTGAATTAATTTTTATTGATTGGCGATGGGGTAATAATGTATTCGATGAGGTTGTTTAATTTGTATCATTTAGGGTGCGCAATATTACCAATGTTATCGCTCGATCCTTTTCCATCAACCCTAATGCGTGCTTTAGCTATGCCGTTTTTTACTAAGTAATTTCTTACTGCCATGGCTTGTAATACGCTAATTGAATGATTCTCGAAATCAGATGTGCGCACATCAACATGGCCAACCAGTATAATTTCACTTTGTTTATTGGCCTTTAATTGATCTAAAATTGGGCTGATGATGTGGTTAGCGTGCGGAGATAATTGATAACTTTCGTTGAATGTTAAATTGGTTAAGTAGGCCCCGCGATTAAGGTCAGCATTAAATGCAACCAATCTTTCTTCACTTAAAATATCGCGCATGGTTGTAGTCGAGTCAACTATTTGGTCAATCATTATGGTAGGAAATAAAATGTTCGAGCCCCTACACAAACGTTGAAAGTCATGTCTTCTGTTTTCATTGTAAATAAGTAACCGTGCCGAATCTGTTGCAGCCAAAACAACTTGTTTTTCAATGCTATCAGTTGGTGTTATTTCTAAATCATCAATATAAATACCGCCTATTCCTCTGTTGCCATCAATAGATTTATACCTAATCTGATTGCAGGGTTTAAGTAATCCTAAAATCATGAAATTTTCTGTTCCTGTGGCGGTGTAAGTTTGTGTTACCTCCACCCATTTTTTACCTTTAATAAATCTTTTATGTTTAAAGTTTACTGTAGGTTTTTGTTTTTTTATGATGGGCAATGCCGAATCGCAAAACGTGGCATGAAACTCACTAATGGCATACACATGTGCCTTTACTTTTAATGTTATTGTGTAGGTGTGATTAGGTAATAGGGGTTTAATTAAAGGCGTAACGGCTCCAAATTTTGCCCAACCGTTTCTAAAGATAGGAGAACCTGTTTCAATCCATATAGCAGCTCGGCCATTTGCTTTATTTTTGTAATCAGGGTTAAGCGGAATAATGTCGTGGTTGTAGCGGTGTATTTCTAAGCCAAACCACCCTTCAGGACTACACGGAGCTTTTTTCTCGCAACAAACATTAATATCTTCAAAGCCACTGTTTACAACCATATTTTGCCCTAAGGCAGCATTTGTGGTAAGTAAAAATAAAAGAAAACAGGAGCGATTAAGCAGTAGTTTGAGAAGCTTCATTGGTTTTGTTACGTTTAGCTAAAATAACAATTCCAATTATACCTGCAATAACCATTAAGGTAGAAATTAATTCGGCTTGCGTAATGGCGTTACCAAAAATATTGTAAGTACTGTTTACACGAATTTTTTCTATGCTAAAACGCTCAATACCGTTTACAATTAAATAAATGCAAAACAACATGCCAGGAATGGTTACACGTTTGCGTATGGCCCATAATATACCAAACAAACCAATAGCCATTATTACTTCATAAAGTGGTGTAGGAAATACAGGTTGAGGCAACATGTAACAATGTGGTCCTTCGCAACCCGGAATTAAAATACCTTCATCAATTACATTATTTGCATAGCTTGAGCTCCAAGCCCAATCAGGAATAAAGCTTATGAAATCTGGTTTTGCTGCAAGGTTTACAATGCCCCAATCGCCATCACCGCTTAAATGGCATCCAATTCTACCAATACCATAGGCTAGCATTAACCCAGGTGCTGCGGCATCTATCATGTGCTTGGTGGGTATTTTATTTTTGTTGGTATAATACAGTACAGCAAAAGTTGCAACTATTAATCCGCCATAAAAAGTTAATCCGCTAAACGAAAGTAAAGCACCAATTGGGTCTGCAATTAAATCATCTAAATACTCTAAGTTATGGAATATTTTGGCACCTAAAATGCCAGCAATACCAGCAATGGCTGTGATGTTCCACATTAACTCATATGGTTGTATTTCTTCTAAAACTTCTTTTTGCGGTTTGCCTTTAACTTTTTCAGCATCTTTATAGGTGTTGTAATAAGCAATAGCAGCGCCTATCATCAACCCAAACCAACTGCCTTTTGCCGACAAAATAAATGCTTGTGGATTTTGCACCAAAGCGTTATAGTCGAGTAAAATTTCTAAACCTTTATAGCCCAACAATGCACCTAATATTACGTTAGAAATGTAATCTGTTGCGGTAATAGCTTTGTTTTGAATAACCTTGCGTTGAATAGGTTTTAAAAAGCCTTGTGCTGTTTTACGTTTCAATTCACTTGTGGTGGTATAGTATGCAGCAGCAAAAGATACGGCCATAAAAAAACCAAATGTTTGAACAGGTAACGGAAGGTAAAAACCAAATAGGTCTTTTAATAAATCGGATATAGTTGGATACATAAAGTATATTTATAAAATGCACAAACGCCAACCCTAAATAGGGTTAGCGTTTGTTTAGTTTTGTTGTTGTTTGTGTTATTTCCAAATAATGGGTGTTCCATTACTTGGTATTTCAGGGAAGTCTATGTCCATGCCATCTAAAGTTTCTTCTATGGCGTCTTCAAGGTAAGCGGCTGTTACACCATTTTCACTTTCCCAATTGTCATCAATAGCACCTTTATAAGTTAATTCTCGTTTTGAGTTAAACAAAAACACTTCTGGATTGCACGTTGCACCAAATAACTTCGCAACGCTTTGGTCTTCATCTTTTAAATACATAAAGTGCAATTGGTCCATATTAAAATGGTCTGAAGTGCGTTTCATTGCGGCTAACGTATCATTAGGAGATTGACTGCTGTCGTTGGCATTTATTCCAATAATAGCCAAGTTATCTTCTTCGTATTTTTCAAATAAACCTAACAATCGCTTGCTGTATGCTAAAGATACAGGTGAACTGTTGCTGGTAAAAACAATCGCTAAGGCGTATTTATCAGCGTATTCATAGTGCGAATGCATTTTGTCATCGTATCCAATTAAATTGAATTCAGGTAATTTATCGCCTATTTGAAGCATAGCGTTAATAATTTTATATTTTTGACCCACGCAAAATAAACAATTACCCCTTTATTTAAAATAAGTTTGCAGTAATTTAACATATGGAAGTAGTAGAAGTAATTAGTGCCCAAGATCATAAAGCTTTTATCAAGTTTCCGCATCAATTGTATAAAAATGATGCAGAGTGGATTGCCCCACTTAATCAGGATATTGATGAGGTATTTGACCCTAAACAAAATCCGTTTTATAAAAACGGAGATGTTTGTCGTTGGTTACTTTTTAGCCAAGATGGAAAAATTATTGGACGAGTTGCTGCATTTTATAATCAAAAATACATTGAGCAAAGCGGCAATAAGCCAGGAGGAATGGGTTTTTTTGAATGCATTAATGATAAGGAAGCTGCTTTTTTGTTGTTTGATACCTGCAAAAGTTGGTTAAAAAGTAAAGACTTAACCAGCATGGATGGCCCAATTAATTTTGGTGAAAAAGACCG
>CALPIR020000109.1 GCA_943323675.2 Chitinophaga pinensis
ATCTTCACCAATTTTTTCGCTTAAGTTATTCATGGCGCTACTCCAAATTTCACTATCGCTATAAAAGTCTCCTACTTTATTTTCATATGTTTTTGTTGATGCACCATTGCGACCATTCCAAAACTCGTTATGACCATCCCACCCAAAAATGTTTTTCCATAAAAACGGATTGATTCTTTTAGAATATGCACAAGACATGGCATCGCAAATGGCTTCTTCTAACGCACGTCTTTCAGTGCCAATCGCATCAGTTGGGTTTAAACTATGAGAAATGGCATGTGTATATTCATGTACAATTACATCAGCATCTTCGGCATCAGGTACACCACCCAAACCAAAATGTAACGATGTATCAGGGTCATAACTAAAATAACTTTGATCGGCATTACTACTGTGTGGGTCAACACTAAGTTGGTAGTTAACCAAATTATTAAACCCTAAACTTTTAACATAAGACTGCACTTGCGATATATGATACAATGCCATTACTTCTTTAAATCCAATTTGTTTGCGTGTAAAATCAAACGTATCGGTGATTAATTTTGAAGGTATATAATTTGGCGATTTAATATCTACTATGGCTGCGTATTTGTTTTTAAGGTAAAAAGTGTCTAAGTTAAACTGAGCAGGAATATTAACCCATTCCCGCTGTTCGTTTAATAAAGTATAATCACTATCATTAAAATTGCGATAAGTTCCGTCTTTGCCATAAACAACTCCTGCTGTGGTAAGTGGGTCGGGGTTAAATACCCGAGCTTTTATAATGGTATCTGTAAAATATAAACGGTTGTCTTTTTGGTAAAGTATGGTTCCGTCATTTTGTTTTAATGCAAATTCGTAACCGTTTTTATGTGCTTTAGCCAACACCAAACTATGATTATTTACCACCCAAAAGTTATGGTTTACAATATTACCCAATTCTATGGTTAATGTATTTATATCAACCAATGTACCAAAGCTATTTAATATCCCGCCATTTTTGTTTGTATTTACTTTTAAATATGCTCCATAAATAGGCAAACCTTCATGCATTTGCTGGTATAAGTAATGTTTTCCAATATTGCTCTCAGTAAAAGTTTTTAGAACTAAATCTTCATTGCCGCTTTTATTTAATAATTGTTTTTGCTGATTAAATTGAGCAGGCAATAATTCACTTAGGACCAATATTGGTGTTTGTTCTATTAGACGCGTCTCTGCCTGATGTTGGGCAAAAGCTGATACACTTATTAAAAATAATATAGAGCTGAATGCTATTGTTTTTTTCATTGTTCTGAAATGAATTTAATTTCAAATAACCTCTTTTCTTTAAGGTAGTCAGTTATTTCTATTGCTTTTGTTTTACGTACTTCAAAGATACTACTAAATTGTGTTCCGTTATAGGTGTGGCTTAATATTTTAGCACCAAATTGTTTGTAAGCTTTATACACTTCATTCTCGTCTTCGTAATCCCCTACTACCAAGTGGTGTTCTGTAATTATTTTCTCAAGAATTGTAGCTGCTTTTAACGCCTCATTAGCCGATTCTCCATAAGCGTGAATTAACCCCGGAACACCAAGTAATTTTCCGCCAAAGTGCCGAACTACCACAACCAAAGTGTTGGTAAGTTGTTTGCTAAGTATAGCGCGTAATATGGGTTTTCCTGCAGTATTGTTTGGCTCGCGGTCATCATTGCTTTTTTGTATTTCTTGTGCTGTACCCAAAATGTATGCATAACAATGATGCGCAGCTGTATAATGTTCTTTTTTTAGGTTGTTGATGATGTCTTTTACTTCGTTTTCGTTAGTTATGGGGTATGCAAATCCTAAGAATTTACTGCCTTTGTCCTTAAACTCACCCTCGCTTTTAACTGCTATTGTTTTATACGTATCGGAAAATAACATACTAGCTAAAAGATAAAATAACAATTGATGCAATAGCGATTACAAACCCTAACCAATTTATTTTACTTAAATGCTCCTTAAAAATAAGTAAACCAACTAACGTGGTGGTTAATACAATACCAATGTTATTTATAGGAAGTACAATGCTTGCTTCGGTAAATGCGCCAAGTGTTTTTAATAAAAAAAACATGCATAAATAATTCGGTATGCCAAGTGCTATTCCCCACAAAATATTTTTAAGTGTAAGCTTTTGTTTGCCTCTAAATATTTGAAAGGCAAGTAAAGTTCCTCCAAATACAAATGCAGTTAAAAATACAAAACTTAAAATATGATTGGTGTCAAAGGGAGGGATGTAATTTTTATTGATGATGTTTAAAAGTGTATCAATACAACCACTACCAATAAATACATACAATGGAAAATACCATAACCCTTTTTGTGTTGATGTGTTGTTGCTTTTGCTAATAAAATATACCGCTGTTAATGACAAAATTATCCCGCATAGCTTTAATAATCCTACATTTTCGCTAAAAAAAAACAGAGCATATACCACAGGAATGGCAACCGATAACTTAGCGGAAACCATACTAATCGATACGCCAAATTTTTGTGCTGTTTGACTGATGCTGTAAAATACGCTGATAAACAAAAAGCCTAAAGCTAAAGTATAAGGAAACCAACCCTCGCTCCAAAACTGTGTTGTAATTCCTGGCTTGTCGGTGATGATATTTCCCATAATGGCACAAGTAAGGTAATTAACTACAATGGCCTGAAATGTATTTACATTGTACCTATTAAATAGTTTAAAATAACTTACAACTATTACGGAAGTGATGATACTTAAAAATAGATAAATCATTGGTTGTTTATGCGCGAAATAATATTGTTCTCAATTAAAAAAGATTCTTTGGTTTTGCCAACTAAAGTTGGTGCTTTAATTCCTTGCGTTAATTGATGAGGGGCTTTAATAATAATAGCCTCATCCCAAACATTACTATCAATAAATGTTTGTAAAATTTGAGCACCACCTTCAATTACCAATGATTGTATTTTCTGTTTGTACAATTCAGTTAGAATCTGTGGTACTAAATCTTTTTTTCTAGTAATAGGGATATAGGTCATGTTATAGGTCGATTCTGTTTGGTTTTCTTCATAAACAAATACAAAAGTGGGCTGTGTACCATCAAATAAACATAACGATTTTGATAATCTATTATTTAAATCTAATACCACCCTTTTAGGATTTCGACCTTGCCAATGGCGGGCACTCAGTTTTGGATTGTCAATCAAGGCTGTATTAGTTCCAACCATAAAGGCATCTTCTTGTGTTCGCCACCTGTGGGTTATTTTTTGTACGGTTGCTGCCGAAATTTGCTTTTGCTTTTCAAATTCAGTATCGCTTAATTCATTTTTATCTGGTGCAATAAAACCATCGTTGGTTTGAGCCCATTTTAAAATTACGTAGGGTCTTTTTTGGTTAATGTAAGTGATGTATCTTTTATTTGAATTCGCACATTCATTTTTAAGTAAATCTGTTATAACGTTTATGCCTGCATCATTTAGCAATTTAATTCCTTTGCCACTAACTAATGGGTTAGGGTCGGTAATGCCAATTACCACTTGTTTAATTCCGTGCTCAATTAAAGCGTTAGCACACGGTGGTGTTTTACCGAAATGGCTGCATGGTTCTAAGGTAACATAAACAGTACTTTCTTTAAGTAACCATTTATTGGTTACACTATTTAATGCTTGAATTTCTGCATGTGGTCCACCAAATTTTTGATGCCATCCTTCACCAATAATTATATTATTATGCACTATTACGCAACCAACTTGCGGGTTTGGGGATACCGAACCAACACCTAGTTTGGCTAATTCGATTGCCCGTTGCATATATTTTTCATCTGGTATCACCTCGCGAAAGTAAGGTTTTTGTATTTTGCCACCATGAATTCAATATATGCGAGAGATTATTTTGTTGATTTTACCCGTAAATTATTAGCTGTATACGATGAAGATGAGGCCCGAGCTATTGCAGGATATGTGTGTGCCGAATTGCTCATGATTAAATGGCAACAACTAAATATCATACAAAAAGAGTTGAGTGGCGCTGAGGTGGAGCATTTTGATAAAATATTGAATAGGTTATTAAATGGAGAACCCATTCATTACATTTTAGGCTATACTTGGTTTTATGGTTTAAAGTTTGACCTTAACCCAAGTGTATTAATTCCAAGGCCCGAAACGGAAGAATTGGTTGATTTGGTGATGAGTTATTGCAGAAAAAACAATATTACTACACCAACTATTATTGATTTAGGAACAGGAAGCGGTTGTATACCCATTAGTTTAAAGAAAAACTTACCACAGGCAAAAGTATACGGGGTTGATTTGATGCCCAATGCAATAGCCACTGCTAACCATAATGCACGTTTAAACAAAACCGATGTCACTTTTATTGAAGCAGATATATTAAAAACAGCAGCTTTGGTAACTGCACTCAAAATACAACAAAGCCCAATTATCCTAATTAGTAATCCACCATACATTGCTCAAAAGGAATCAGAGGGGATACATAACAATGTACTTAAGCACGAACCCCATACGGCTTTATTTGTGCCAAATGATGACGTACTTTTGTTTTATAAAGCCATTGCAAATTATGTTCAGTTGTCGTTAAAGCAAGGCGATTCGGTGTGGTTAGAAATAAATCCACTTTTTGCCCAAGATACATTATCTCTATTTCAAAATTTATCAACCACAATTCAGTCGTCTATCATTAACGACATCTCAGGTAAACAACGGTTTGTATATGCTCTGATTTAATTATATTGCCATACTATTTACCAATAAATCAAACAATTCTCATATGAAAAAAATTTACTTAGCTCTGTTAGCTGCCCTTTCCCTTACGGGTGCATCGGCACAGTTTGTTACCCCAATGAACGCGAGTACCATTGCCGAATTGAAAGAAACTGAGTGGACTTTTCCAGGTCTTAAAAATGCCACAACCAAGGTGAAATATTGGATTTCGCCTACTGAAGTTGGTTTTGAGGCTGCTTTTTCTTTTAATATTGTGCGTGATGCGAATAATAATGTTACCAGTATGGTAACTACTGAAATAAATCAAAATAACCCACCTGCGTCAAAGTATTCAAGCATTGGTGTGGTTAACGGAAATAAACTTAATGTTCAAGTACAAACAGCCGATCCTCAAACAGCCGATCCTTTTGTTGACGTTCAAAAAGAAACGATTTTCAAAAATGCTTTTGGTAAAGATAGTTTAGTGGTGATTGAGCGATTAAACAGCCAAAATCAATATGATGAAGTGAGAAGGATACATTTAGTGTACAATGCAAATGGAGCAATTGTTGCCTTACAAGAGTTACTTCCTGCCTCAAATAATTATGAATTGGTTGGTTACCGCAACTTTGGGTATATTGGAAGCAAACGAGTATCAGATACCACCTACATTGTAGGGACAGGCGCTGATGAAGTTGTAGCTTATAACAAATTGTTTTACACGGCATCTGATAAATTAGATAGTATACTGTCTTTTAGCGTTAAGCAAGGAGTAGCCAGTATAGATGCAGGTTACAGGATGTATTATGACGCTAATCCAGGTATTGCAAGAATTCTAGTAACAAGTGTTACACCTACAGATACTTCGTTTGAATATCGTATTGATTACACCGGAACCGTTATTACTGCATTGAATGAAAATAAATTACTTAATGAAAACAACTTTGTATGCTTTCCTGTTCCTGCTAATAACGAATTAAATGTTACAGCCAATAACGGTGAGTTATATAGCTACACATTGTTCGATATTTATGGTAAAAAAACCACTTCAATTAATATGTCAAATCAAGCAGTTATTAATACTGCTGGTATTGCCAATGGAGTTTATTTACTAAACATACAAGATGTAAACGGAAATTCAACCAACAAGAAAATCACTATTCAACACTAATTTTTTTATAACGCTACATTTATTTTATGCAACGAGTACTTAGTTTAGTATTAGCCTTTTTTACTTTATCAGCCTTTGCTCAAGAATCCTATCAGTGGGTTGAGCGTAAATCTATTGATGGCAGGTTTACTTACAAAACAGTTCAAAACGATCCATTGGGTGTGCGCATTTATACCTTGCCTAACGGGCTAACGGTAATGATTTCGGTTAACAAATCAGAGCCAAGGGTTCAAACCTATATTGCTACAAAAGCAGGTAGTAAAAACGACCCAGCTGACAATACAGGATTGGCGCATTACTTAGAGCATTTGTTGTTTAAAGGTACCGATAAATACGGTACAAAAGACTGGGCTAAAGAAAAGGTACAGTTAGATAAAATTGATGCATTGTACGAGTTATACAACAAAACTATTGATGAGAAAAAACGTAAAGAGATTTATCGTAAAATTGATTCGGTGAGTGGTGTTGCTAGCCAATTTGCAATTGCCAATGAGTATGATAAAATGTTGTCTACTGTTGGTGCACAAGGTACCAATGCATTTACCTCATTAGAGCAAACCGTTTATGTGAATGATATTCCTCAAAATCAAATTGAAAATTGGTTAACTATTGAAGCCGAACGTTTCAGAGCGCCTGTTTTACGTTTGTTTCATACCGAGCTAGAGGCTGTGTATGAGGAAAAAAATATAGCTTTAGATAACGATGGTCGCAAAGTTTTTGAAGCCATGATGGCTAATCTGTTTACAAAACATGCTTATGGTACACAAACTACCATAGGCACAGTTGAGCATTTGAAAAATCCTTCGTTAATTAAAATACGTAATTATTTCAACACGTACTACGTGCCAAATAATATGGCCATTATTTTAGCTGGTGATGTAGACCCTGATAAAACAGTAGCTATGATTGCCGACAAGTTTGCATATATGCAACCAAAGGCAGTTCCTGCTTATACTTTTGATACAGAACCTAAACGTGATGCACCTACTGTTGTTAATGTAAATGGCCCTGATGCAGAAAACATCATGATTGGTTTTCGTATTGCTGGAGCAAATTCTAAAGATGCATTATTGGCTACTTTGGTTGATTACTTATTGGCCAATTCTAAAGCAGGTTTTATTGATTTAAATTTGGTTAAACAACAAAAAGTATTGGCCGCTTCTTCTTCAATATGGATGAATAAAGATTATGGCATACACTTTTTAACAGGTAAACCAAAACAAGGTCAAACGCTTGATGAAGTGCGTAAATTGTTGTTAGAGCAAATTGATAACATTAAAGCAGGTAAGTTTACTGATGAAGATTTAAAAGCGATTCTTAATAATTTTAAAGTAGAGCGTATTCGCAACAATGAAAGCAATGAAGGAAGAGCTTCTGTTATGCTAGATGCATTTGTTGTTGATATGCCTTGGACAGAGCAAGCAAGTGTTTTAGAGAATTTATCTAAAATTACCCGTGAGGAAATTATTAACTATGCTCATAAAGCCTACACTAACGATTATGTAGTAATTAATAAAAATATTGGCGAAGACAAAGGGATTGAAAAAATCGAAAAGCCAACCATTACTCCTGTTGAAGTGAACCGTAACGACATGAGTCCTTTTGTGGAAGCTATTGTTAACTCAAACCCTCCGCGTATTGCCCCTAAGTTTTTAGATTTCGACAAAGACGTAACCCGCATAACTGTAAATAAACAAGTGCCAGTTTACTATGTTAAAAAC
>CALPIR020000110.1 GCA_943323675.2 Chitinophaga pinensis
GGGCTTGACCGGATTTATCCTAGTCAACATAAAACCATTGCCAAACAAATGCTTGAACATGGCGGACTATTAACAGAGTTTACAAGTGGTACAATTCCCGACAGAGAAAACTTTCCGAAGCGAAATAGGATTGTTGCAGGTTTATGTGATGTGTTGGTTGTGGTGGAAACCGGTGTTAAAGGAGGTGCCATGATTACTGCCGAAATTGCCAATAGTTACAATAAAGAAATTATGGCTGTTCCTGGTAGGGTAAGTGATGATAATTCTTATGGTTGTAATGCACTGATTAAACTTAATAAAGCATCCATCATTACTGTACCTGATGATGTATTAATAACGATGGGATGGGAAACATCAATCCCTAAACTACCCAAACAGCAACAAATGCCCTTAGGTTTATCAACCCAAGAGTTAGCAATTGTTAATTTTATTCGCAGCAAAACCAAAGCAGGAATAGATGACATTGCATTTGCACTACAAATAGATAGTGGTAACCTATCCTTAACCTTGCTCGATTTAGAATTTAATGGGATGATAAGACAACTTCCCGGAAAGTTTTTTGAGTTGGCTTAATACCAATTATAGATTTATGTAATTGCCCATTGCATTCTGGATTAAAGTAATTATTTCATCATCTGCATTCTCTATCGTGAATTGTTTTTAAAAACAAACGCAATTGGCATAACTTGCAACCATGGTTTTAAAACGTTTATATCCAATCGTATGGTTATTTGGTTTAATGGGTTTAACGCAAGCCCCCATTGCACAGCATAGCGCAAAACCAAAGCGTGTGGTTTTTTTAATTGGCGATGGCATGGGACTTACACAAATTAGCGCTGCCATGAGTCAGTATAAAGGGCAAAATGCGTTTATGCGTTTCCCGTTTGTTGGATTAAGCAAAACATCATCAGCCAAACAATATATTACCGATAGTGGTGCAGGTGCAACTGCATTCTCAATAGGTAAAAAAACATATAATAATGCCATTGGTGTTGATGCAGATACTGTACCTCAACCTACCTTATTTGAAATGGCCAAAAAGCAAAATTTAGCAACGGGAGTGGTGGCCACTGTGAGTATACAGCATGCTACACCGGCAAGCTTTTATGCGCATGTAAAACACCGTAAAATGTACGATAGCATCAGCTCTTTTTTACTAAGTGGTAATTGTGATATTGCCATTGGAGGAGGTGCAAATTTTATTTATAACCGTGCCGATAAAAGAAATCTTGTAGACGATTTAAAAGCTCAAGGTTTTGGCGTATTTAACGATTCTGTTTTGGTTGATGTAAATTTATCAAAGTACATTTACACTTTGGCTAAAGACGAGATAAAACCCATGATAAAAGGCAGGGGTGATTTTTTAACACGTGCATCAAACCAAGCCATAAATAACTTATCAAAAAATAAAAACGGGTATTTGTTGATGGTGGAAGGTAGCCAAATTGATTGGGGTGGGCATGAAAATGATTACCAGTTTATGAAAACAGAGCTTTGGGATTTTAACGAAACCATTAATGCCATATTAGATATAGCAGCGAAGGACAAAGACATGTTGGTAATAGTAACTGCCGACCACGAAACAGGTGGTTTAACCTTAAACGAAAGTGATGATAAATTAAGTTTTACACCTAAGTTTACCACAGGCGACCACACTGGTGTAATGGTTCCTGTATTTGCTTATGGTGCAGGTGCGCAAGAATTTGCTGGGATGTATGAAAACACCGAAATTTTTAACAAAATAGTAAAGCTACTTAACCTAAAATAATGGACCAAAAATTAATGTATTTGTTGTTGGCTGTTTTGGCTATAGTGGTGTTTATGAAAGTTGTTTTACCCAAACTAAGCCTAAATGTAAACCAAGGTAAATTGTTACGCGCTATTTTGTTTTTGGGTATGATGATTTGGTTAGGAATAGATTTTTACCTAAAAGAAAAGTATTGGTATATTTTGTTTTTGGTGTTGGGTAGTGTTGGCTTTTTATTGATGTTGAAAGATAGTAAACAAAAAGGATAACAGTTTATCTTATTAAGGTGACGTTTCCATTTATGGTCCCACTAATTCCATCTCCACCGGTATATGTTATGAGGTAAATGTATGCATCGTTTGGTGCTTGGGTGCCTTCGAATGTGCCATCCCAACTTTCATTAAAGTCAGTAGTTTCAAATACCAACGTGCCCCATCTAGAGTAAATTTTCAAATTGTATGTATTCACTTCGGTAACGTATGCTCTAAAAACATCATTGCTGCCATCGTTATTCGGACTAAAAACATTAGGTGCGTATATGCTTGCAGGGCAACTAGAAATAACTTTAATTTCTGTTTTATTTTTACATCCTAGCGTGTCTGTTACTTCAACACTAAATTCTCCAGGGTTTTTAGCTAATAATTGAAATGCAGTAGTGCCGTCATTCCATAATACACTCGAAAAATTCCCTGCAATCTGAAGTAGTGTATCTTGTCTACATACTTTTATCATGCGGTTAGTGAAAATTGTTGGTCGAGGGTACATGGTTAATGCAATGGTGTCACTGGCTTTACAATTATTATTATCTATAACCTCAACATAATATTTACCACCCAATACAGTAGTTAGGCTAGAATTGCGCGATCCATCTTGCCACAGGTATTTATTAAAAACTTTATCGCATACAATGGTATAGCTTGTTCCTTCACAAAATGCATCATCATTACCTATAAAAACAAACGGAGAAACGAAGGTGTCTAAGTTAATGGTGTCAGTGTTGTAGCATCCACTGTTATCTGTAACTGAGATCCAATATTCACCGATTTTATACACCTCTATTTCAGCTAAAGTTTGACCCGTGCTCCAAAGGTATTTTACCACATTAGCAGTGTTTGTTGAAAGTGTTATGGTGTCAGTATTACATATTGTTTTATCAGGTCCAAGATCTACAATTGGTAATAACTTATTGGTTAATAGCAAGGTGTCCAAATAGGTACATCCATCTTTTAATATCTCAACCCAAAATGTACCACCACCAAAATGATTATATATGGGTCCAACAGTGCCATCAAACCATCGGTAACTTTGCGCATTTGCAGCACTAGCATTTAAAGTTATCAGTTGATATGGACATACACTTGAGTCTATTCCAATGTTTAGGTTGGGGTTAGGTTTGTTTGTAACCAGTATACTGTCCAACGCTGAACATCCATTTACTGTCACTTCAACCCAATACAAACCTTCATTAACAGTAATGTTACTTTGTGTGCTTCCTGTGTTCCAGATATAACTTGCGTGGGGTGTTAGAGCATTAATGTTATAAAACGAGTTATAGCAAACAATGGTGTCTTTACCTATATTTATGTTAGGCGGGTATTTTTGTCGTACAATTATACTATCTGTAATGGAGCAATTGTTTTTAGTTACAGTAATTTTATACACTCCTTCATTACTAATAGATATCCCAGGTGTTGTATCGTTTGTATTCCATAAATAAGAATAATTGGATTGAGCTTGTCCTACAGAAATGAATATTGGCAGTGATGAATTACTGCAAATGGCTGTATCTTCAACAAGAACAAATGTGGGGTTTTCCTTTCGCGTTAAATAAATTGTATCATAAACATAACATGGATCAACCCATGTTCTTATGGTATACATGCCAGATAATAATGTTGTAATCGTTTTTGTATTTGCACCTGTATTCCATAAATAATTAGTACCTGTTATTGAAGATGATAACGTGGTTGGATTAGAAGGGCCAGCACAAGTTGTTATATACCTATCAATAAGTGTGTCGATATTACTGCAATCAGGTATTATTGAAATGTCATCAATATAGTAGTAACACATTTTATTCCATCCGCCTCCAGTTCCACCCGCCACAGATTGCAGGTGTGTGCTATTGTTTGCAGAAAAACTACCAACGGTTATGTACCTTTCGCCTCCTACTGCAGTGTAATTTCCTGATATTTTTGTCCAATTGTTTTTGTCTGTTACAAAACCCGTAAAAGTAATTTGTGGAGTAACGTTAAGCACGTTTGAATTATTGGCACTAATTTGTTGGGAAGAGAGATAAACCCCCAAATTGTTTGCTGCAAATTGGCTTTCGTCAGCTAAACTAACAAACATTTCAAACTTATATGTTCTACCCGCAACAAGGTTACTAGTCAGCGTGCTTTGCATGTATTCGCGATAACCTGCATATTGACCGCTAGACTCAATATTAACATAAACTCCAATGTAAGCGTTGCCGGTGTTCGCATTTTGATTGCCTACAAAATTAACCGGCACATCAGGTAAATTATTACCACTGCCAGTTACACAGGCATTAAAATAGTCAGCAGTTCCGTCTGTGGGTTGTATCCAATTAAAGGGTAGTTTACCATCGTTTCTAGACAATGGACAATTTGGATAGATTTCAAAACTAGGGTTTTGTACAAGATTTTGCGCAGAAATGGTTAACGATAACCAAATCAATAAAAAAAGTGCGCTCCATCTAGTTTTCATTAAGGTGTGTTTATATTAATAACTATACCAAGACCAAAAGAAAAGCCCTACAGTTGCGCTGTAAGGCTTTTTTAATCTCGTTTTAAAGTACTAGCAAAACTCGTTAAATGCGGCTTCTAAATTAGCGGCTATCATATCTGCACTGCGGCCTTCAATGTTATGGCGTTCAATAAAATGAACCAATTCGCCATTTTTGTATAGAGCAATACTTGGGCTTGATGGCGGAAAAGGGGCTGTAAATTCGCGAGCTTTTGACACGGCTTCGGTTTCTTGCCCAGCAAAAACAGTGATTAACTTACTAGGTTTTTTGGCAGCGCTCTCAACGGCCTTAATAACTCCAGGACGGCAAGTTCCAGCAGCACATCCGCATACCGAATTAAATACCAATAATTTTGTTCCAGTATTATCTGTTAATTCTTGTTCAACCTCTGCTGCAGTTTTTAAACTTTTAAAACCTACATTTTCTAATTGTTGACGCATTGGCGCAACTAACATTTCAGGATATGGCATTTGTTTAGTATTAATTTTTTGGTGAATTATTTTTATGATTCAATCATTAAGCCAAAACAACTTGGCCTGTATAATTGTCATATACATGTGCAAATGTAAAATTTTAACCAACGTTTTTATGCTTTAGTGTTACTAAATTATAATTTTACATTTGTTCCTCCGAACAAATGCAAAATGTATAAGCTTGGTTTTAAACTAATATCATTGCGCTGTTTGTGTTATTGGTATTACCTTTGACGCATTAAAATAAATTTTCATTATATCGTTATAAATACTAATTTTGCAATCCTTTAAGATTTAAATATTTATGTCTGAATCAACAACACATTTACCTTACAAAGTAAAAGACATCTCACTAGCAGAGTGGGGCCGTAAAGAAATTTCACTTGCCGAAGCAGAAATGCCGGGCTTAATGGCTATTAGAAAAGAGTATGGCTCGCAACAACCACTGAAAGGTGCACGCGTAGCGGGTTGCTTACACATGACCATTCAAACTGCAGTTTTAATCGAAACATTAAAAGCTTTAGGTGCGGAAGTTACCTGGAGTTCATGCAATATTTTCTCAACTCAAGATCATGCTGCTGCTGCTATTGCTGCGGTTGGTATCCCTGTGTATGCATGGAAAGGTCAGAACGAAGAAGAGTTTGACTGGTGTATTGAACAAACGCTTTTTGCCTTTGAAGGTGGTAAAGCTTTAAACATGATTTTAGATGATGGTGGTGATTTAACCAACATGGTTTTTGATCGTTATCCAGAGTTAACTAAAGATATCAAAGGTTTATCAGAAGAAACTACAACTGGTGTTCATCGTTTATACGAGCGCATGAAAAAAGGCACTTTAGTTATGCCTGCAATTAATGTTAATGATTCGGTTACCAAATCGAAATTTGATAACAAATACGGTTGTAAAGAATCTTTAGTTGATGCTATTCGTAGAGCGACTGATATTATGATGGCTGGTAAAGTTGCTGTTGTCGCGGGTTATGGTGATGTAGGAAAAGGTTCGGCAGAATCATTACGTGGTGCAGGTGCACGCGTTTTAATTACTGAAATTGATCCTATTTGTGCATTACAAGCTGCCATGGACGGCTTTGAAGTAGTTACTATGGAAGATGCCTGCACACGTGCAAACATTTTTGTAACCGCAACTGGTAACGTTAATATCATTACCGATCGTCACTTTAAAGCCATGCGCGATAAAGCTATTGTTTGTAACATTGGTCACTTCGATAATGAAATAGATATGGCATGGTTGACCCAGAATTATGGATCAACAAAAAATACACTAAAGCCTCAAGTTGATATTTACAATGTTGATGGAAAAGAAATCATTATTCTAGCTGAAGGGCGTTTGGTGAATCTTGGTTGCGCAATGGGCCATCCATCATTTGTAATGAGTAATTCATTCTCAAACCAAACTTTAGCGCAAATTGAATTGTGGAATCACAGCGATAAATACGAAAATAAAGTATATGTGTTACCTAAGCATTTAGATGAGAAAGTAGCATTTTTACATTTAGAACATATTGGTGCTAAATTAACTATTTTACGTCCTGATCAAGCCGATTATATTGGTGTTAAATTAGAAGGTCCGTTTAAAGCAGAAATGTACAGATACTAATACCAATTTTTGAATAGAAAATTTAATACATTAAAAAAGCCAATCCTATTAAAGGATTGGCTTTTTTGTTTACAACTATTTTGGGTTGTTATGGGTTGATTTTTAATCTTTGTGCAACGCATGCACGATCCATCAACAAATTTAAATAATACCCCATTTGACGAATCTAATTCGCATTTTAAATTAGCATTTGATGCATTGGAGTATACCGATGAGTGTTTGTTTATTACCGGCAAGGCTGGTACAGGTAAATCAACCTTGTTAAGGCATTTTGTTGCAAATACTAAAAAAAAATGTGTGGTGCTCGCACCAACTGGTATTGCAGCTATTAATGTAGGTGGAGTAACCATTCATTCGTTTTTTAGGCTGCCATTTAGGCCAATTGTTGAGGGTGATGAGGAAATTCAACGTTTTCCGCGCAATTCCGATAAGTTTAAAATGATACAAAAAACGGATGTGTTTATTATTGATGAAGTTTCCATGTTACGTGCCGATATTATTGATGCCATTGACCAAACTTTACGATTAAACTGTGAGTATCCCGATAAACCTTTTGGCGGTAAACAAATGATATTTTTTGGCGATTTGTTTCAGTTGGAACCAGTAGTGCAAAACAACGAAGTGGAACGCTATTTGTTTAATGAATATTACAACAGCCATTATTTTTTTGATGCACGTGTATTCAGGCAAGTGCATATGCATTGTATTGAATTACGTAAAATATACCGCCAAACGGATCCCGATTTTATTCATATTCTTGATGTAATTAGATTAAATAGGGCAGATGAGGTAGAGTTGGAACTATTAAATAAACGTGTTGATAGGAAATTTGTTCCAACGGCTGATGATACTTACGTGACACTATCTACCCGAAACAGCGTAGCTGCAGGAATTAATGAGTTTGAGTTGGTTA
>CALPIR020000111.1 GCA_943323675.2 Chitinophaga pinensis
ATTGCACCACTAATGCTAAGTAATCTATAGATGTTGACATTGTTTTACGAGTTATTGGGAACGTGCAATATTACACAATAAATTATTAAATCAATACCAATTTAATAACATGTTTTATACTCCAAAATTTAATAACAATTGATTATTGCTAAAGGTTTGATCGGCAGAATTGTAATACACTTTTTATCCCTTAAACTAGTTGTTATCTGTTGATAATCAATTGCTGATTTTATATGTAAATTTTAAGAGTATCTAAATTCTGTTTTTGAGGTTGATTAAATGATTTGATATTTTTAATATTTGCAAATGAATTGTAATGAACCTCATGATAAAATTAGCGTATGAAAAGTAATGCTTTAAACATAGAAAACTACATCAATGAGTTGTCTGTTGAACGCAGAGCGCCAATGTTAACATTGCATCAAACCATTTTATCTAATTTACCCAAAGGCTTCGAAGCTCAGATGAATTATGGAATGATTGCATATGTTGTACCTCATCGTATTTATCCTGATGGATACCATTGTAATCCGCAATTACCCTTACCATTTATGGCCATTGCATCTCAAAAAAATGGGGTAAGTTTTTATCATATGGGCCTATATGCCAATGAGAATTTATTAGCTTGGTTCAAAAATGAGTATCCGAAACATTGCAAAACCAATTTGGATATGGGCAAAAGCTGTATTCGATTTAAAAAAACCGAACATATTCCATTCGACTTATTGGCTGAATTGGTCAAGAAAATGCAAGTGAAAGATTGGATTAGTATATATGAACAGAGCATCAAAAAATAATTCTTCCTATAATACATTACTGATATCAGATTGATGATGATATGCGTTATTTTTTTTAGTTGAATATTTTAATTGCTTTTCATCTAATTATCAGGTGCGATCAGCATATTTTGAATTAGATCAAACGCGCATTTCAATCTGTTTTAGGGATTTAATACACCAACCTAGAACTTACAACGCCAGTACCACTAAACTTTTCTCAAAGCGTCTAAATTGATTTAATTGAATTAAATAAGTCAGTACTGAGCATTGTTTACGTAACACAGTAAAACTATTTGTTTAACCAGCAATTAATTAATGGTACACACAAATTTAAATGCAATTGTAATTTAGCCTAATTGCCAAGTTGTTTTGATTTAACATGTTACATGAAATTATCAATTAATGGTGTTTAATGGTGGGTAATCATAAGAAAATAGGAGAGAGAATACGCTTACTAGAAATGGAATAGCGTTTAGTAATTAGCTTGTAACCAAACATTAGGGGCTATTTTATACTCTGTTATGAGCTTTAATTAAAAAAAAGCTGCTTTTATTTTCAAAAGTTATTGTTTTTCAGATTTTAATCCCATCTTCGTGTTGTATTTATTAATTTTTTTTTACATGAAAATCTACGTTGGTAATCTCTCATATGATTTGAGCGAGAACGATTTAAAAGACGTCTTTACCCCTTACGGTGAAGTTGCATCAGTTAAAATTATGACTGACAAATTTACTGGTCGCAGTAAAGGCTTTGCATTTGTTGAAATGCCTAATGACGCTGAAGCAAACAATGCTATTAACGGTTTGAATGACGTTGAAGTTGCACAACGCAGCATCAAAGTTAACGAAGCTCGCGAGCGTACTTTCGATAACAACCGTCCTCGTTCAGGTGGTGGTGGTTTTAATCGTGGTGGCGATCGTGGTGGTGACCGTGGTGGTTACAACCGTGGTGGTGGTGACCGTGGTGGTTACAACCGTGGTGGTAATGATGGTGGAAGCCGTTATTAAAAGCTTAACAACATTAACGCGAAACGACCAACTGCATGCAGTTGGTCGTTTTTTTTTACTTGTTATTTTTTTGAGTCTTTGAATTTTTATAACAGAGTTTAAAAATTATTGAGATACAAAAATAACTAAGTCTTGATAATTTAAACTCTGCAATTTATTTGATCCTTTCCACCAACCGTGGTTTAGTAACTTGATCATTAAATTTGCATTTTGCGCCATGTTCTTTATTGCGAAAGCCTTAAATGCAATATTGGCATCTTTTACTTTATTATCATGCAAGTAATAGGTATCATACTCAAACTTAAACTGCATAAGCTGAGGGTTTCGATTTAATATTTCCGAAGTGTTTTCTTCTAATATGAAGAATGTTGACAAGCAATGCCCTCCAGGCTTTAAAACGCGTTTTATTTCTTTTAAATAGTGTTGTACTTCAGCGGGCTGCATGTGAGTGAACACAGAAGTTAATACAACTGTATCAAAAGTATTGTCGGGATATGGGAATATAAAGTGTGCAGCTTGGTGTTGCACATCTAAATTATATAAATCGTTTCTTAATGGGGTGTGAATGAAATTAAAATTAGGATATTTACGGCTTACTTTTTCTTTACACCAATCTATACCATCTGCAACTACATCAAATCCTTCATATTTGCCATTTACTTTTAGATATCGCGTAAGCGGAATTGCTAATCGGCCAATACCACATCCAATATCTAATATGGCACTATTGGGCTTAAGATTGGCATAATCAATACATAATTTCACTAATTCATTGCCCGACTTTTCAAAATCTCCCGAGCCTGTGAAAATCATGCCTTTTGGCGGTATCATTGGATTTCGATTACCCGATATGGAAGACAATAAATCTATCGGAAGGTAAATCATCCTTCTAGCCACTCTACGCATTTTCGGAGTTAAACTATAATATAGTTTTCTTGCAATCATTGGGTTGCAATATAGCTGTTTAGTTAAATAGTTATTTAGATATCGATGCTGAATTTTCTATTCTATTTTTGACTATTAACCAATTGATTTTACATTGAGTAAGAAGTCCTATACTTATATAAAAGGGTCAAAGTATAGTGTTAATAAACCGCTAGTTGAATTTAATATGGAAGGCTTGAAATGATCATAAATTAAAAAAGTTTCACGGTGAAGTGAAACTTTTTTAATTCTTGGGTGGAATATGGGGCTCGAACCCACGACCTCCTGAACCACAATCAGGCGCTCTAACCAGCTGAGCTAAAACCACCGTTTAAGGTTGGCAAAAGTAAAAATATTTTCTATAAATGCCAATCAATTTTTTAAAGTTTATGCATCTAGCAGTTGCTCAACCTTTTCCCAATTTAAAATACTCCAAAAAGCTTGAGTATATTCCGCTCTTTTGTTTTGATATTTTAAATAATAGGCGTGTTCCCATACATCTAGTCCAATAATTGGATTGCCTTTTACGGTTGCGATATCCATTAAAGGGTTATCTTGATTCGGGGTCGATGTGACTATTAATTTATCACCTTGTTTTATTAACCAAGCCCAACCTGAACCAAATTGTCCTAATGCTGCCTTTTCGAATTGTTTTTTAAACTCATCCATTGATCCAAAGTTATTGGTAATCATGTTGGACATCTTTTCACTAGGCTTTGTTCCTGTTTTAAGTAATTGCCAAAAGAATGCGTGATTCCAATGCCCACCTCCATTATTTCTTATAGCAGTGCGAACGTTTTCAGGTAATTTTCCAATTGTTGCTATTAATTCCTCCACACTCTTACCTTTAAGAGACGCTTCTTTGGCAATTGCAGTATTTAAGTTGTTTACATATGCCTGATGATGCTTAGAATGATGTATTTCCATCGTTTGTTCATCTATAAAGGGTTCAAGTGCATTGTATGCATATGGCAACTTTGGCAAAGCAAACAAGCCATCATTGGTAAATTGGTTTATCGTATTTATGGCAGCTTTTACAGCAGGTCTGTATAAGGTAGCACCAGCAGCTAAAATAGCACCCGTTTTTAAAAATTCTTTTCTATTTGATTTCATAACAATACAATTTACTAACGAAGCTACGATACTATTGTTTCATAAAAAACAATAAACGTAATATTATGTCAAACTCAACATCACTAATAATAATTTGGTTAAGTAAAGGTTAAATTGGTTATTTGAATTATAATTAATCCGAATCAGTGTCATTTATCTGGAGCAAACTAAATAAGTTTAATAGTTTACAAATCTATCATTTTTTGAGGTTTGGAACCATGTTCCTTATTTCTATTTTGCTTGCAAAAATTGCTATTCTATACCAACATGAATATGGTTTACGCTTAATAAGCCAATATGAGAATTTAATGTTGGTTACTTCTAGCTTAACTTTTTTTTGGGTTGCAGCAATCACTAATACCCTTATCCCTTATTACAACAACGCAGAGCCAGAACTTAAAAAGAAAGTGCTATTCAGTACATTTTTCTTGTTATTGGTATTCTCTATTGTGGCTGCCATTATTGTGGCATCTATGGGGTTTTTGCACGATAAGGATAAAAATCTTTTTCAAATGTTTGCCTTAGTTGTGTTGTTAAACACACCAACTTACATCACGGATTACATTTTTTATTTGAATGAAAAATATAAGTCCTTAATTATCTGGGGCACCGTTACATTTTTTGCTCAGATACTGATGTTGTGTTTGCCTTTGTATTTTAAACAATCCTTAAACTTAGCCATAAATTTGTTATTGGTGCTATCGTTGCTAAAGTTTAATTACACCATTATTTTATTAATGAAATACGCCACCATTACGGTGCAAAAATCATTAACCATTGATTTTATGAAGCGGGTTTTGCCTATTATGTTCTCCATACTATTGGCCGGAAGTATGGAGTATATTAATAGTTATATTATTGAGTTTAATTTTTCTGATGAAGAATTCGCCATGTATAGGTATGCGGCTAGGGAGTTACCAATATTTTTAATTTTAGCAAATTCTTTAAGTAATGTTTATAGCGGTGAAATTGCAAAATCAAATGCGTCAGAAAAGCTAGACGAAGGATTATCTAGGCTAAAAAAATCATCTCAAAAACTAATGCGATGGTTATTTCCATCAACAATTGCACTAATGTTTTTAAGTCCTTACTTATTCAAATATGCTTATAACGAAGAGCTAATGGCGGGATATAAAATTTTTAATATTTACTTATTGCTCATAATTAGCCGTATGATTTACCCGCAAACGGTAATTATGGGAATAATGAAGAACAAAATATTCTACCTTATCTCCTCAAACTATATTGTTATTCACTGCTTACTTTCGTTCTGGTTTATTTATCTATTCGGGATAACAGGAATTGCATACGCTACTGTGCTATCATACATTATAGAAAAAATAATGTTAGCAATTTACTGTAAAATGCAAGGAATAGATTACAGGAAATATACTCCCTGGATGGAGCATTTAATTTATTCGATTATTACTGTTTTTGCTTATTACATCACTACAGTTGTAGAAATGCCAATGCCTTAGTTTGTTATTTGGCGGGTTTCAATTAAATAATAATCTATTTGCGTTTTAAATTCTTTGGGGTCGAAGTAGTTTAAATCAATAACGCGCCATTTTGTTGTTGGTGTTAACGGTTGGTAATCATTTTTTGATATGGTAGCTTTAATAGGCATTTCAAATCCCTTAACCACATTAACCCAGCGGTATTTTAATTCTAGCATTTCATTTTCTCCTGGAGTTAAGCTATACTCTAAAACTGGAAGATTAGCTTGTGTTAAATAGTGATTAAAAATTGGGCCCAAATTTTTACCCGTTCTGTTTACCCAAAAATCTATACATTGTTTGGTGCTTATGTTGGCGTATTTAAATGTATTACAATAATCTAATAAACTATTAAACCATAAGGTATCATTATCTAAAACGTGCCTTATGGTATATAACATCCAGCTACCTTTATAGTATATGTCATTGTCTTCAAAGTCATGAAAATAAACGTTAGATGTGCCCAATAAGGGTTGTTTATTCTCTATGTTCCTTTTTTGCATTTTGAGGTATTTGTGTGCTGCATCTTTATTCATATTGCATTCCACAAAAACAGCCTCTGCATGTGTAGTGAAACTTTCGTGTAACCAAAGTTCTGCGGGGTCAGATGATGTAATGCTATTTCCAAACCATTCGTGTGCACTTTCATGAACAATAATAAAATCAAAATCCCAACGTGTATTGCTATAATCGTTACCATAGCTTACTGCGCTTTGGTGTTCCATTCCCCAATAAGGTGTTTCAACTAGTTTATAACCATCATTCCAAAAAGGGTAGGGGCCAAAGTGTTTTTCATAGCAAGCCATCATAGTTTTAACTTGTTCAAAATGTTTTTGAGCCTTGTTTAAGTTGTAATCAAGTACATAATAATCTAATGAAAGTGGTTTGTTGATGTTGTTGTACTTTGCCGTATATTCATCACTAAAATGTTTATAGTTGCCAATATTTACAGTTATATTGTAATTGTTAATCGGATATCTTACTTGCCACCTATATTCAGTGTAACCATTGTTGAGGTTGATTGAATCAATTAGCTTTCCATTACTTACTCCTATTAAATGAGAAGGTACTTGTAGGTTAATGTTTACACTATCTGCTTCATCGCTTAAATGGTCTTTACATGGCAGCCAGGTGCTAGCTCCTAAACCCTGACATGCTAATCCAACCCAATCGTTACCACTACTGTCTTTTGTGAAAACAAAGCCTCCGTCCCAAGGGGCTTTTTTAGCAATTAATGGATTGCCACTAAAGTACACAAGTAATTGAAGATTGCTGTTTTTTGGTTGATGCGGCATTTTTATAAGTATTATGCTGCTATCTCGGGTAAACTTTAATTGCTTATGATCATGTACAATACTATCTATTTTAATTAATCCATGAATGTCTAACTGCATCAAATTTGTGGACTTAAGCACTTTGTATGATATGTTATTATGGCCTTGAATGTATTTTTTGTCCGGAGTTACTTTTAAAGTAATGTCGTACATGGTAACATCAAACCATGTGCGGTTATTGTTTAGTTTGCCGTGTAAATAATCGTGTTTTTCGAAAATCCTTGGCGGATGTCCGAATGAGTTGAGGCTATGTACTAAATAGAATAAAAACAGTAAGTTACGTTTACTTAAAATCATTTTACCAAATGTAAGCGGAAAATGTATAAAATTGCAAAAGATTAAACATAATCAACCATGTTTGGTCAAATTAAATATCAATCCGAAAACGAACAATACTATGATATTAAAAGGGAAAAAAGGCATCATATTCGGTGCGCTAAACGATAAGTCTATTGCTTGGCAAGTGGCTTTAAAAGCACATGAACAAGGTGCTGAATTTGTGTTAACCAATGCGCCAATTGCAATGCGTATGGGCGAAATTAATAATCTTGCCACTGTATGCGGTAACGCCCAAGTTATACCGTGCGATGTTTCTAAAACAGAAGACATGGAGAATTTGATTGAAAAATCAATGGAGATATTGGGTGGACAAATAGATTTTGTGCTTCACTCTGTTGGCATGAGCTTAAACATTCGTAAAGGTCGCGATTATGCTGATGTAGATTATAAGTTTATGCATGATACCTTAGATATTTCATCTATTTCATTCCACCGTTTAA
>CALPIR020000112.1 GCA_943323675.2 Chitinophaga pinensis
AAACAATTACCCACCGAAATTGCTTTGATTTTTAAAGTTGGTGCACAAGTTATTTTCATTAAAAATAATTTAGATGGCAAATGGGTAAACGGTTCAATTGGTAAAATTCATGCTTTGGCAGAAGATAAAATTGAAGTGCTTTTACCCAATGGAAATATTGAAGAAGTGAGCCGCGAAACGTGGGAGAATAAAAGGTATTATTGGGATGCTGTTAATCGCAGGGTTAAAAGTGAAGTGGTGGGTACATTTAAACAGTACCCTATAAAATTAGCATGGGCTATAACCATACATAAAAGTCAGGGTTTAACTTTTGATAAAGTAATATTGGAATTAAGTGGCGGTACATTTGCCCACGGACAGTTGTATGTGGCTTTGAGTCGTTGCCGCACTTTAGAAGGAATGATTCTACGCGAACCCATCAAACAAAAAGATATCATTATTGACGAGCGCGTGGTAAGGTTTGCGCGCAATTATGCTTCGTTAGAAGATGCTTAGCATGAATTAATTAGTTAATTCTATTCTCGGAATTATTGGTTTTAAGGAGCATTTTCTGGAAAGGGTACTTATATGTTTATTTTAATAAACGTTGTAACGAGAAATTAAAAAAATATGATTTCCGATTTTGCTGTTTAGCATTTTGGGTTAAAAAAAGGTTGCAACCCCCGTTACAACCTTTTTAGAAATGCAGTAAAAATTTACTGGATTCGCTCTTTTTTTGAACTAGTTACTTGGTCTTTATTCACCATTTTATAACCAATGACGGCCATGGCTATAACCCAACCTACAACTAGAGCTATTATTAAAATTCTACCTGTTTTCATAGTAGTAAACCTTTATTTACTACAAACTTTAACAATATTATTGATTGTATAGCTGTAATAATGACCAATGGTGGAAAACCAATGATAAAACCAAGATTACAAAAACGAGAATTCGATCTATTTTAAATTTGCATGTTTTTCAGTCTAAATACAATTTTTTAATTTATTGTAATTAAACCGAACGGTATTGCCCATTTAAAAAGTCATGATAAGCAATTGTGATACCTTCCTCTAAACTAATTTTAGGCTGCCACCCCATGTTTCTTAATTTAGTTGCATCCATTAATTTCCTTGGCGTTCCGTCAGGCTTAGTAATGTCAAATCTTATCTCACCATTGTATCCTACCACATTTTTAATTATATCAATTAAATTTCTTATAGATATATCTTCACCAAATCCTACGTTAACGAATTGTCTTTCGTTGTATGATTGCATCAGTAAATAACATGCATCTGCCAAATCATCAACAAACAAAAATTCTCTTAATGGCTTGCCTGTTCCCCAAGCTTCAATGTATGGTGTATCGTTTTCTTTGGCTTCATGTAGCCTGCGAATTAATGCCGGTAAAACATGAGAATGATTAGGGTGGTAATTATCGCCATAACCATATAGGTTTGTAGGCATTACCGAAATAAAATTACAACCGTATTGATCTCTGTAGCTTTCGCACAATTTAATACCCGCAATTTTTGCAATAGCATAGGGTTCGTTGGTGTGTTCTAATTCACCAGTTAGTAAATAATCTTCCTTTAAGGGTTGAGGTGCAAGTTTTGGATATATGCATGATGAACCAAAGAACATCAATTTTTTAACCTTATTCGCATAGGCTTGATGAATGATATTCGATTCAATCATTAGGTTTAAATAAATAAAATCGGCACGATAGGTATTGTTAGCTACAATTCCACCAACTTTAGCTGCAGCTAAAAAAACATAATCAGGTTTTTCTTGTGCAAAAAAATCGGCTACTGCTTGTTGGTTGGTTAAATCTAACTCTGCACTTGTTTTAACAATAATGTTGTTAAAACCTTCAGCTAATAATTTTCTATGCATGGCCGAACCCACCATACCGCGGTGTCCGGCAATGTATATTTTTTCGTGTTTTTTCATTTGGTATTTACCCAACTTTTATTCGAAATAGTTAAGCGTTTTAAACCCTGAATCCCTGAGGTACTTTTCTTTTTTCATCAGTTTTAAATCACCCTTCATCATGTCTTTTACCAATGCAGGCAAATTATATTTAGGTTTCCAACCCAATTTGGTTTGTGCTTTTGTTGGGTCACCAATTAATAAATCAACCTCGGTAGGACGGAAATAACGTGGGTCAACAGCTACTATTTCTTGTCCAATAGTTAAGTTACATGATGTAATTTCTAACTCTTTTAAACGAGCATCATTAATTGCTTCCACATAGCCAATTTCATTTGCGTTTTCTCCTTTAAAGGCCAATTTTATTCCTACATCCTCAAAACTCATCTTCACAAATTCGCGCACAGCTGTGGTAACACCAGTGGCAATTACGTAATCTTCGGGCTTATCTTGTTGCAATATTAAATACATTGCCTCAACATAATCTTTAGCATGACCCCAATCGCGTTGTGCATTAAGGTTGCCTAAGAAAAGTTTGTCCTGCATGCCTAAAACTATTTTTGCAGCTGCGCGTGTTATTTTTCGTGTTACAAAAGTTTCTCCACGTATCGGGCTTTCATGATTAAATAAAATACCATTGCAAGCAAACATACCATATGCTTCGCGGTAGTTTACCGTAATCCAATAAGCATACATTTTTGCAACAGCATAGGGTGAGCGTGGGTAAAATGGTGTTGTTTCACTTTGTGGCACTGCTTGCACTAAACCATATAACTCAGATGTTGATGCTTGATATACTTTAGTTTTCTCAGTAAGATTACAAATACGTAACGCTTCTAATATCCTTAAAGTGCCTATACCATCTGCATTTGCTGTGTATTCTGGTTCTTCAAAACTTACTTGCACATGACTCATGGCAGCCAAGTTGTATATTTCATCTGGTTGTGTTTCCTGAATAATACGAATCAAATTGGTGGAGTCGGTTAAATCACCATAATGTAATTTTAACCTTAATTGCTTTTCATGTGGGTCTTGATAAAGGTGATCAATCCTATCAGTATTAAATAACGAACTTCTTCGTTTAATACCATGAACCATGTAGCCTTTGTTTAATAAAAACTCTGCTAAATAAGCTCCGTCTTGTCCGGTAATACCTGTAATAAGTGCTGTTTTCATCAATGTTTATTCCTTAATTGCATACCATTGGTTAAATTTCTTCAAAGAAACCTGTTTGGCGATTTTTCTTTACGTTGTTCCAATTAAAATACCTGCCGTTCATGGCTACATACACACCATAAGGCAAGGTTTGAGCAAAGGCAAGTGCGCTGCCTAAATTAAACAATCCATCGCTTGATCCAAATTTATATGGAATCATTGCTCCAGTAATAACGATGGTTTTATTAGTAATGTTTTCTGCTAAAATTTTTGCTGTTGTAGTCATGGTGTCTGTGCCATGCGTTATTACAATGCGTTCTTCCGTGGCTAGTTTACAACTACTAACAATGGTTTCACGATCAATGTCCGTCATCTCCAAGCTATCAACTAACATAAGTGTTCTAACGCTTAAGTCCACCTTACATCGGCCAAGTTTTAAAATTTCTTGTATGTGTGTATCTTTAAAGAATAATTCACCATTTAGTTCATTGTATTCTTTGTCAAATGTACCACCTGTTACAAATATGCGAACACTGCTCATGATGCAAATATATTCTATACCAGCAATGTTGTATAATAGTAGTCCAAATTTATATGTTTAACACAAAATATATTAGAAATGGTTAAGCGCAATTAAGTTATTGCTGCATCTATTTTGATTGTAATTATTTCCAAAAAAAAATATTGGCAACTCAACTAGGAGGTTATTAATTACAATAAATTTAATAGGAATTAAAGTAAATCGTATCATAGGTAAATTAGCAATCAAACTAGACATCATAGTTTTATTATCCCCAATCAATTTATTTAACATCTTTTATATTGGATTAATTTTGACCATTGGAGGTTGATTTTTTTATAAACTTAAGACGTATTCAATACCATAATTGACCTAACGGATCAACTTTAATGTAATCTTAAACGGATTCTAAATCTTATTCAATATCTATTGTATTGATAATCAATAAATAAATACAATATTGAATATGACTTTATTTATCCTAACACATATTAGTTTTTTGCGTGTTAAATATTAATTTCGAACCTTCTTTATAATACAGTGATGAGTACAGTAGAAACGACCTTAGAGTCGGTAGTTATAAGATTTGCGGGCGACTCAGGAGATGGGATGCAATTAACTGGCACCCAATTTACCAATGCCGCTGCGCTGTTTGGAAATGATTTAGCAACTTTCCCAGATTTCCCTGCAGAAATTCGTGCCCCTATAGGAACCATTGCCGGTGTTTCAGGTTATCAAATACATTTTGGTTCAACCCGTATTCACACACCCGGTGATCAAAGTGATGTATTAGTAGCCATGAATGTTGCTGCCCTTAAATCAAACCTTAAGGGTTTAAAAAAGGGTGGAGTTATTATTGCCAACACTGATGGTTTTGATGCCAAAAATTTACGTTTAGCAAATGTGCCCGAAGATCAAAATCCCCTTAAGGATGGCAGTCTCTCTGGTTATGATTTGAAGGAGATTGACATAACAAAAATTACCCGTGCGGCATTAGCAGACAGCGGACTTGGTACTAAAGAAATAGATCGATGCAAAAATATGTTTGTGCTTGGTTTATTGTATTGGATGTACCAACGACCAATTGAAAATACCATTGAGTTTATAAGTAGTAAGTTCAAAAAGAATCAAGGTATTGCCGATGCTAACATAAAAGTATTACAAGCAGGTTGGAGTTATGGTGAAACTACTGAAATGTTTGCTCAGCGTTATCACATTGCGCCAGCAAAAATGGAGGCAGGTATATACCGTAGCATTATGGGTAATCAAGCCACAGCATTAGGTTTGATAGCCGCTTCAGTTAAATCTACCTTGCCTTTGTTTTATGGAACATATCCTATTACTCCTGCATCAGATGTGTTGCATGAGTTATCAAAATATAAAAATTTTAATATTAAAACTTTCCAAGCTGAAGACGAAATTGCGGGTATTTGTTCGGCCATAGGTGCCGCATTTGGAGGGCATTTGGCAATAACTGGTTCTTCTGGTCCTGGTATTGCTTTAAAAGCGGAAGCAATTGGCTTGGCTACCATGTTAGAGTTGCCATTGGTAATAGTAAATGTTCAGCGAGCTGGGCCAAGTACTGGCTTGCCAACAAAAACTGAACAAGCAGATTTATTACAAGCTTATTATGGTAGAAATGGGGAATGTCCTGTGGTAATTGTTGCGGCAAAATCTCCAGCCGATTGCTTTAATATGGCTTACGAAGCATGTCGTATTGCTTTAGATCACATGATTCCTGTATTCTTTTTAAGTGATGGCTACATTGCAAATGGTGCTGAACCATGGAGATTCCCAACATCAGACAAACTTCAACCAATTCATATAGAATTTGCTGGCGAACGCCAAGCAAGTGATGATAAGTTTATGCCATACTTGCGTGATGAGAAATTGGCTCGTCCTTGGGCTTTACCTGGAACAAAAGGGTTAGAGCATCGTATTGGTGGTTTAGAAAAACAAAACATTACAGGTAACATTTCATACGACCCAGAAAACCACGAATTGATGGTTAAGCTTCGTCAAGAGAAAGTTGATTTAGTGGCTAACTATGTTCCTGAACAAAATATTGATAATGGTGCTGATAGTGGTGATTTATTGATTTTAGGATGGGGTGGAACTTATGGTGCATTAAAAACTGCAACTGCTCAATTAATTTCTGAAGGCTACAGTGTTTCGCATGCACATGTGCAATACTTAAGTCCTTTTCCTAAAAATTTAGGCGAGTTGATGAGTAGATTTAAAAAAGTAGTAGTACCTGAATTAAACAATGGTCAGTTAGTTAAAATTATTCGTGATAAGTATTTTGTTGATGCCATTGCATACAATAAAATACAAGGTCAGCCATTTATGAGTATTGAAGTGGTGAATAAAATGAAAGAGATTTTAGGATAATATTTGTTATAACAGATATTCTAAAAATTAAAAGAATGACAATAGAAACGATTAAATTAACATCGAAAGATTTCTCTTCAGACCAAGAGGTACGTTGGTGCCCTGGCTGTGGTGATTACAGTATATTAAAACAAGTACAAACAATTTTGCCTGATTTAGGTAGACCTAAAGAAGAGTTTGTATTTATTTCCGGTATTGGATGTTCATCTCGATTCCCATATTACATGGATACTTTTGGTATGCATTCAATACACGGACGTGCCACTGCAATTGCAACAGGTTTAAAGTCTACTCGCCCCGAATTGTCAGTATGGGTAATTACAGGTGATGGCGATTCAATGAGTATTGGTGGTAATCACTTTATACATATGCTCCGTAGAAACCCTGATTTAAATGTATTGTTATTTAATAACCAAATTTATGGTTTAACTAAAGGACAATATTCACCAACATCAGAGCAAGGTAAAGTAACCAAATCAACGCCAATGGGTTCTGTTGATTATCCGTTTAACCCAATTGCATTGTGCTTAGGTGCTGATGCAACTTTTGTTGCACGTACTTTAGATCGCGATCCAAAACATCAACAAGCCATTATTAAAAGAGGTTACGAACATAAAGGAACATCCTTGATAGAGATTTACCAAAACTGTAATGTTTTTAACGATGGCGCTTTTGAAGTGTTTACCGAAAAAGGAACCAAGAAGCAAGAAACTTTAATGATGGAACATGGCAAGCCGCTTATTTTTGGTGCTGAAAACGAAAAAGGAATTAAACTTGATGGTTTTAAACCTGTGATAGTTAATCTTGCTGATGTATCAGAAAATGAGTTGTGGATTCATGATGAAACAGACTTGGCTAAAGCAACCATCTTATCTCGTTTTTATGATGACTCATCTGTTGAAGGCCATTTTCCTCGTCCATTTGGTGTATTTTATGTAAACAATAACAAAGCAACTTTTGATGAGTTGTTTAACAATCAAATTGAGCATGCAAAAGAAAGTTATGGTACTGGAGATTTGGACAAATTAATAGCAGGACGCGAAACATGGGTGGTTAACTAATCTGCAAATTAATTTTTTAAAAACAGCTATCAAATTTTGATAGCTGTTTTTTTATGCGATGTAATGAAGCAACTTTAGTTTCTTGTACTTTAGATAAACTTCTTTTGCAGTAAGTTTAGCAATGATAAAACCATATTTGCCATCTAAAAAACCAAGTTTTAAAATGTAATCGCGTATAAA
>CALPIR020000113.1 GCA_943323675.2 Chitinophaga pinensis
GCTTGGTAGTAGCTTAATTCATTACGTTCTTTAAAGTGATTGCCAGATGAATCATAATCTAGTAACTGTACATCAAATTTACTTAAGTATCCAGTAAAGTATAATTGACGTATTCGTTTTTCAAATTGTGATTTAATTATAAACGGACTATCAAAATATGTTTTGATGTAATTGTCTCGTTTTAGCTTTCTATCAATACCACGTAAAAAGTAGTCGTTTGTTATGTCGTTTTGTGAAATTTGTTTTACTGCAAATAGTTTTCTGTTGTCCCTTTCGCGCACATTATGCCAATGCCAAATACTTAATGCGCTGTAACTAGATATAATTACAATTACAATAAAGTATTGCTGAAAACGATTGAGTTTAGGCGTAAACAATTTAAATGCAACAAATACTGTTGCCAGGGAAAGTACTGACCAATACCTGAAAATATCATGCTCAAAAACTTTATTGGCTACTAGTAAATATAACAATGCGATGCTTATTGTTATTAGCCAAATCCAAAGTCGCGGTCCTTCATATTTTTTTATGGCACGCGTAAAATTTCTGCTTATAAAATACACTACTAATAATTGTAAAATACAAACGGTAATAGCAAAATAAGTAAATATATTTATGGAGTATATTTGGGTAATATCAAACGATATTTGTGAGTCGATGGTTAAGCTTTTAATGGCACTAAATACTGCATCTGAAGCAAATACACATAAAATACCATAACCAATAACTGGCCAAATAGTTCCCTTAGCATGTTTAACCCTAATGTGGTTTTTTCGATTTTCAAGTAAAATAAAATACCATAAAATAATTCCAGAGTCAACTAATAAATCTCCTAGCGAAGGGAACCAAACCGATGAGGCATAAATACCCGCATTAAATAATTTAATATCGTATACAAAGTGAGGTATATTATATAAAGTGCTTGCAGAACGCATCCAAATAAAAACAGCAAAAAATACCACACTAGTTAATAAAGGATAAATGCGTATATAGTACCTCACCAACACATGTATAAACAAAATACAATACATCAGCAGCACCAGCATGGTTATAAATAGCCAATTGCTGGTTGATTCTTTTACGGCAAATATTTGAAGCGAAAACAAGTACTTACCATCAATAGAAAAAATATCTGTGTACTTCTCGTTTATTTTTGTTTTAATAACAATAGCATCTTCCAAAAAACTCAGCGGGTCACTAAATTTATTTTGTAGGTGTTGGTTCTTGTATGTAAAGTTATGTTTAACTAAATAGGTAAAAACATAAGTATATGTTCCTCTATTTTGCTTGTAAACCAAATACCAACCATTAGGAGCTTTTATAAAATTGTGGTAACTATTTTCTTTAAACTTTATTTGTTTGTAATTTATTTCATTATCACTCCAATACTTTAGTGTATCGTTTTGGGTGATAAACAAATTACACTGCTCTTTTTTTAAAAGTTTGGTTAAGCTATTCCAATTACGTTGCAGGTTAGACGAGTCCATGACCAACTCGTTTTGAATAAGCTCTACAAAACCAAGTTCTTTTGCACGTATAATACGCTGTGTTTTTTCGTAACCTTGTTGTAGTTGTTTATCTACATTTTTAATTTGTTGCTGCTCATACATGCCCAGACCTACAAGAGCTAAGCAGCCTGCAAAAAATAAAATCCAATATAACTTTATGCCTTTTTTCAATAGGTTTTAAATCCTTGTATTTGGAATCAAATAGTTTTTTACGTAATCAGTAACACCGTCTTCTATTTTGGTAAAATTTGTGGAGTATCCAATGGCTTTTAGTTTTGCCATATTGGCTTCGGTAAAATATTGGTATTTATCTCTAATATCAATTGGTGTTTCTATAAATGAAATGTTGGGTATTTTATCAAGTGCTATAAAAATAGCTTCTACTAAATTGTTAAATGTGCGCGCTTTGCCACTCCCTAAATTATAAATACCACTATGTTTTCTGTGGGTCATAAAAAACAAACAAACATCGGTAACATCTTTTACGTATATAAAATCGCGCAACTGTCCGCCATCTGAGAAGTTTGGGTTGTGCGATTTAAATAATTTCACTTCTCCTGTTTGTTCTATTTGTTTAAAGGCATGTAGCACCACGCTTGCCATTCTGCCTTTGTGGTACTCATTAGGTCCATATACATTAAAAAACTTAAGTCCAACCCAGAAGTATGGTTTTTTAGCTTGCGCAATGGCCCATTTATCAAAATCGTTTTTAGAATGTCCATATAAATTAAGCGGTTCTAATAAATCCAACTTGGTTTCATCGTCATCATAGCCATGTTCGCCACCACCATAAGTGGCCGCTGAAGAAGCATAAACAAGCGGTAATCCAAACGTCACGCATTTATCCCACAACATTTTGGTATAATCTAGATTAAGTTCTTTTAAAATGGCATCATTGGTTTCGGTAGTATCGGTGCGAGCCCCAATGTGAAAAACAAACTGAATTAAACGGTGGTTTCCGTCAATCCATTCAGCTAAATCTTTACGGTTTACTTTAGTGGTGAATGTCTTACCAGTTAAATTATCTTCCCTGATGGGCATACCAAAATCATCAACCAAAACTAAATCATTATATCCAGCGTGGTTTAACGCGGCAACCAAACAACTGCCGATAAAACCTTCTGCTCCCGTGATAATTATCATAAATTTATGCGTATTGTGCTCAAAAATAAAGATAATACACCTAAAACCTAAGTATTTCGCAGTTTTCAGTTAAATGTTTTTCAATCATTAATAGTGGTTTGTATATTTGCCACTCTTTAAGGCACCATGCAAAAAAGTAAAACAGTTTATATCACTCGTAAAGTGCATTTTAATGCAGCGCACAGGCTGTATAATCCCAATTGGTCAGAAGCCGAAAATGAGGCTTTCTTTGGCAAGTGTGCCAACAAATATTACCATGGGCATAATTTTGATATGTATGTAACCATTAAAGGTATTGCCAATCCAGAAACAGGTATGGTAATGGATCTTAAAAAGTTAAGAGACATCATTAATACCTATGTAGTTGATAAAGTGGATCATCGTAATATCAATCAAGATGTAGATTTCATGACAGGTCAAATGGCCTCTATAGAAAACATGGTGGTGGCCATATGGGAACAATTAGCACCACACATTACTGACGGCAAATTGCACTGCATCAAGTTGTATGAAACCGAACGTCAGTTTGTCGAATACTTCGGTGAATAGCCCAAGTACATGGATCTATTTTTGCATCTGTTCTTGTACTTGAGTGTAAAACTTGTATATTTGATTACTAACTAAATTATAAACCTGAAATGAAAGCAATTTCAAAGTTTGGAATAATAGCTATAGCCGCCTTACTAAGCGCTTGCTCGAGCACAACTAATGTGTATGATTACTACCTGAAAAATGTTATCGAAAAGCATGAAGCAGGAAAATCTGCCACTTCAAAAAGTAAATTGTTGCTTCGTGGTTTTGAAAGCACAAACAAAGCGCAGGTTGAGTTTATTGCTTTCAAAACAGATACTGCAAAATATTTGGTTTTAGGTTCACATAAAGTGGCTAAATCATTTTACATACAAGACAGTTTATATCACTTTGATGTAAATGATTTATACAGCCGTGTTCGTGGGGATGATTTTATCCGTCAGATGGGTGATTTAAATATATTTTTCACTCACATTCCGGCCGCTAAGGCGGTGGCTTTCTTGTCAGTATGGCCAAGCTTAAAAAATGACTATAACGCACTTAAGCCTGCGGTAGGCGAAGTTGCCTATTTAGACTATGCCATTACAACAGATGTTGTATTAAGTTTTGAAAAGAAAAGCATAACCCAACTCCCTAAAGATTGTAATATTTGGATAGGTAAACGCAAGCATACAGTTAGTATTGAAGATTTAACAAAAGCACTAACAGCACTTAAAGCATTTAACTAAAATATTTTTATTGTATTTATCAATAACCTGAGGTGAACAACTCAGGTTATTTTTTTGCCAATTCTTTTATTAATTGCAGCACTAATTATTTCAATTTTATGAAAGCATATTTATTTCCTGGACAAGGTTCACAGTTCGTGGGCATGGGTAAAGATTTATACGATAACAATGAGCAGGCAAAAATTTTGTTTGAAAAAGCCAACGGAATTTTAGGCTTTCGGATTACAGATATTATGTTTAGCGGAACAGATGAAGAATTAAAACAGACACGGGTAACGCAACCAGCTATTTTTTTACACTCGGTTATTAAAGCTTTGGTTGCAGGTGATACCTTTAAACCTGATATGGTTGCAGGGCATTCGCTAGGGGAATTTAGTGCCTTAGTAGCCAATGAAACTTTAAGTTTTGAAGATGGTTTAACATTGGTTTACAAACGTGCATTAGCTATGCAAAAAGCTTGTGAAATACAACCAAGTACTATGGCAGCAGTATTGGGTTTGGATGATGCTAAAGTAGAAGAAATTTGCGCAAGCATTACTGATGAAGTAGTGGTTGCTGCCAACTACAATTGCCCTGGCCAATTGGTTATTTCTGGAAGTATAGATGGTGTTAGCAAAGCTTGCGAGTTATTAAAAGCTGCAGGAGCAAAACGCGCATTGGTTTTACCTGTAGGTGGTGCATTTCATTCGCCATTAATGGAACCTGCAAGGGTTGAATTGGAAGCTGCCATTCATGCTACACATTTTAGCGAACCTATTTGTGCTGTATACCAAAATGTAACTGCAAATGCCGTACGTGATGTGGCTGCAATTAAAACGAATTTAATTGCACAATTAACTGCACCTGTAAAATGGACACAAAGCATACAAGCTATGGTGAGCGATGGAGCCAGTGAGTTTATTGAGTGTGGACCTGGTAAAGTATTACAAGGGTTAGTTAACAAAATCCACAAAGATGCAGTGGTTTCATCTTTAGCATAAACAAAGCATGGCATTACCCAATATTTTTAGTGTATCTGTTTGTGCAGATATGGTAAGTAGAATTAATAGACTTAACGAAAATACACCTGCACTTTGGGGTAAAATGAATGTGAGTCAAATGTTGGCACACTGTTGCGTTACCTACGAAATGATTTTTGAAAACAAACACGCAAAGCCCAATTTTTTATTGCGTTTTGTACTTAAAAATTTTATAAAAAGTAAAGTAGTAGGAGAGGAGCCTTATAAGCAAGGCGGACCTACCGCACCACAATTTTTAATTACCAACGAATGTGATTTTGAAAAAGAAAAAATGCGCTTAATTAATTACATAAATAAAGTGCAACAATTGGGTGAAGCTTTTTTTGAAGGAAAAGAATCGCACTCGTTTGGGGTGTTAAATAAAACTGAATGGAACAACATGATGTACAAACACCTAAACCACCATTTAAGCCAATTTGGTGTGTAAGCGCTATTCGTTTTTGCGGTGATATAAAACATGAAATCCTGTTGGAGCAATACCAACGGGATTTTTTGTTTTCTTTTTTGAGTTTTTGGTCTGGCGTTTTATGGGTTGCAGAATTTGCCGTCATACTTGCACTGTTCAAGTCAAAATGTATCCAAGACTAATGCATGAAATCATGTTTAAACTATCTCCAAGTCAGTCAATTTTGACAACTCAATATTATATGTCGTTCTCTTTCCATTATTGTCTATTAGTTGAAAATGTCATAAAACTTCCAATAAGCAAATAGTCCAATGAGAATGATGTAAATAAGATTGTTTAAGCTAAATAATACCTTTGCTAATAAACTCCAACTACTCTCTTTTAATAGTTTGTAATTAATTATAGAAAAAGGCAGTATAAGCAGTAGTATTTGAAACGGAATGTATGAAGTTAAACTTACAAAAATATTTGTTGGGTCTTTGTAAGGTGCAGGAAAGTAGAAAACGTTAATACGACCACTTAATACGATCATATAATAAAACAAGGTTATGCCAATTGGAAATAGCAATAGTTGAACATAAGAATACTTTATATTCTCTTTTCTTCTGAAATATTGAATTAGAAAGAATATAGAAGTCAATAAAAAAAAACCAGCGGAAGTAACTATAAATACTCCTATTAAATTACTGTTTTTTGGGGTTTTGAAATTGCGTAATTTTTCAAATTCGGGGTTATAAGGAAATAGCGTTTCTATCGCAATAATGTGGTCACCTTTTTTTAACTCTTCACTTAGGTTGAATTGAAAGGTTTTATTATAGTCGTGATAAAAATATAAGTTCACAGTCCCGTTATTTAAGTCCCAAATAGAAGAAAGCAGTGTTCCATCACCAATTTTATTTCTACAAACGTGCATAGTATCTAACAAGGCGGTAAAGTAATCAAGTGTAGTGTCAATTCCGTAATTTATAAATGCTACACCGTTACGGTATCTGTCAAGTTTATTGGCATTTTTTTCTGGCGTTATGGAAGGACAAAAATTGGCGATAACGTAGGTTGGTTCATTTCCTATTGTCAAAGTGTAAGGTTCAGCAATTAGATACTTGCCAGATTTGTCAACGTAAATAAAAACGTCTTCAATAAAATAGCTGTGGTCGTATTTACTAATATAATCTTTAACTTCATCTACTGATTTACAAGAATGAAGAATGTCCTTTAAATACTTAGTCGGATTTGAAATAGTTTTTCTATTTGCAAAACTTTCCTGTTTGGGGTGGAATGCAACAAGTCTTTCAAATGTGAGACCCATTTCATTCATTCCTGATTGCGGGGCATATCCGTTTTCTCCGTCAAATCTTGCTCCTGTAAATGCTGCACCGTATTTGCCATTTGTTGCGTTTTCAAACCAAATATGAGGCGTTGTAAACCAAGCATCGTGGTTACTTCCAAAAAATGTGCTGTTTCCGATTGTTATTTTGTATCCACTGCAAGCAATACTGTCTTGTGTAATTAAAAAAGTTACCATCACCAGTAAAATAAGTCTTACAAATTGTATTGTTTTTATTTTGGATGTCATAACATCATCTAATGTGTCATTTTAGTCTTAATTTTTTTATTCATGATTCTGTGTGTCGTCTTAAAATGTCCTTTTACGTTTTGCAACAAAAAGAAGTTAACGATTTCGAATCACGAAACGAACTGCCAATACTATACTTGATAAGAAGCACAAAGTTGCATTGAACAATTTAACCTGCTTTTTGCCATAAGCTAGATAGTGGTTCGATTTTATATTCAATGCATGGGTATGATTTACTTCTTCTTTTAGCCGTGATGTTTGTTTTCTCTTTTTTGGAAA
>CALPIR020000114.1 GCA_943323675.2 Chitinophaga pinensis
CCTGAGAAAAAGGAAGAACAGCAGAAAGTGCAACAACAAAAAGAAGCCGATAGATCATCAAATACTCGCTGGAAAGAAAACTTTTCATTTGGAGGTAACTTGGGGGGGAATATTTCTAACTTAGGTTCTTTTATTACTGTTCAACCTATGGCATTTTATCGGTTTTCCGATTTAACATTAGCAGGAGCAGGACTTACCTACTATTATTGGTCACGCGATTTTCAAACAACTCAGGGTAAAGTTTCATTTAGCGATAATGCCTATGGTTTAAACTTATTTGCACGTCAATTATTATTCGAACCTGCTTTTGTGCATGCTGAATTTATGCCACTTAACTTTAGTGTTTACGATATAAATACCAGAGATAGTAAGAGAGAGTGGGTGAGTGCATTTTATTTGGGTGGCGGTATAAACCAAGCTATATCTAACCGGGCTAGCATGTATGTTATGATATTGTATGATGTATTGCACGACACCAATAAGAGTTTTCGCAGTTCGCCCTTAGATTTCAGAACAGGTTTTTACTTTTAAAAAGCATGCATTATCTTGTACATGAAAATGTTTATTACTTTAGGTTTAAGCGCCAAGGTAAATAACACCCCGTATACTGCGCCATAAAAATGCGCTTCATGATTTATGTTATCACTTTGTTTTTTACTCATATAGTAGCTGTAAGCTAGGTAGATAGCCCCAAGTAAAATTCCCGGTAATCCTATGATTCCGTATAAGTATATTTTATTAAAGGGGTTAAATAATATGCTTGTAAATACAATTGCACTTACAGCACCACTTGCACCTAGAGCATTGTAGCTACTTGTGTTTTGGTATTTATATAGGGTAGATAAGTTTGCTGCAAAAATAGAAGAGATGTAAAGCAATAAAAACACCCAATTGCTATAAATTCCAAAAATTTGTGAGTAATAATTTTCTACTGCTCTTCCAAAGCTTAACATTACAAACATATTTACAAATAAGTGTAAAAAATCAGCATGCTGAAAACCACTTGTAACCATACGATACCAATCTTTGTGGTGTTTTACTAAGTAGGGGTTAAAGATGAGTTTCGCATGTAAGTTGTGATTGTAAAAACAAATCAAACTAATAATTACTGTTGCTAGAATTATGTAAATTGTCATACATATTTATTTACTTTTGACCAATGCTTAAAATAGGAATATTATCGGATACGCACGGTTATATACCGCCACAATTATATGATTTTTTTAAGAACTGTGATGAAATTTGGCATGCGGGTGATTGGGGGGATATGCAAACTTACTTACAACTAAAAGCATTTAAACCGCTTAAAACAGTTTGGGGTAATATAGATGACAAGGACTTAAGGATGGAAATGCCCGAATACACGTTGTTTAAAACGGAAGAATTATCGGTATTGATGTTGCATATAGGTGGCTATCCAGGCAAATACTCTCACCGTTGCAATGAATTGATTAAATCAAGTCGACCAGATATCATGGTTTGCGGACATTCTCATATTTTAAAGGTAATGCGCGACAAAAACTATGGATTGATGCATTTTAACCCTGGAGCATGCGGAATAAAGGGTTTTCATTCACTTTGTACGGCCATAAGATTAGAAATTGATGGAAAAAATATGCGAAATTTGGAAGTATGGGAAATGCCCAAACAAATTAGAATTAAAGAAGGTGATTTAATCTAATAACCTGATTTATAAGTACCGTATGCAAAACGTAACTTACTGATAGCAAACCAAAGTGCAACCAAAATTAAAATTGGGTTGTCTACCTTAAAAAAAAATTTTATTTTGCAACATTATAATTATTTGGAATAAGAAGAATATTTAAGCTATGATAAAAAGAATACTTTTAGGAACTAGTGTATTGTTAAGCACCTTTGGTGTTTACGCACAAAATGTTAAAGTATGTGGTACCGACCAACACCACGAAGAGCAAAAAGCGTTAAATCCAGATTTAAAAGCGGCTGAGGCCCAAGCCATGGCGGTTTGGAACGCTTACAAACATTCTGATGAATATAGAATCGCATTAGGTAAATCTCAAAAGAAATCAGCTGCACCTAAATACATTATTCCAGTTGTGGTTCATGTATTTTTTGGTAGCGCAGGTTCAAGTGATAATATTAGTGAAGCTCAGATTCAAAGCGAAATAGCCACACTAAACAAGAGTTTTAGAAACTTGAACTCCGACACTGTAAATAGAAGAACGGGAGACATCAACGGTGTGCCTTTTGATTTTAAACAAACAGCTGGAGATGCTGAAATTGAGTTTCGCCTAGCGCGCAAGGATCCGAATGGCAATTGTACCAATGGTATTGTTCGTATCCAATCTGCAAATTTTGCTGACGGTAATGATAATCTAAAAAAGACCAGTGTTTGGGATACCAAACGCTATTTTAATATGTGGGTTGTAAACAGCATTAACAAAGGTCCAGGCTTAGCAGTAGCAGGTTACGCTCAATTCCCGTTTTATGCGGGTGGTGCTTGGTCTGCATTAACTGATGGAGTTATGGTTATTAACCGTGAATTTGGTAATATAGGAACCTCAAATCCTGGCCAAACACCTAATGTAACTACAACATCTCACGAAGCTGGTCATTGGCTAGGTTTATATCATCCATTCCAAGCGCAAGATTCTTGTGAAAGCGAAAATGATGGTGTTGATGATACCCCTCCAACATTTTTTGACCCAACACCCACAGAGCCGCTAAGAAATCGTTGTAATAATCCTACATTCAATACTTGTAGTAATGATAAATACGCTATTACTATTAGTGATACCATATACACTAACGATACTGCCTACACAATTGTTAAAAGAGATTCATTAATTGCATGGGACAGACCTGATATGCAAGAGAATTTTATGGATTATTTTATTGGTAATTGTGCAAGTAATATGTTTACCAAACAACAAATAGCTCGTATGCACAAATGCATTGAGTTGTACCGTAGACAAATGATATCTCAAGAAAATTTAATATCAACAGGTGTTTTAGATCCTGTTTCGGCATGTGCACCTACCCCTGCTTTTGGAATTACGGTTAATAATTTGGCTGCTTATGAGCGTCAAGCTTGCGTTGGAACAGCGATTAATTTTGTTGATTTATCATATAATGGAACAGCAGGAACAGCATTTGAGTGGAATTTTGGTGAAGGCGCTAATCCTCAAACATCAACCGCTAAAAATCCTACAGGTGTACTATATACCAACGCAGGTAATAAAACAATCACATTAAAAGTTACTAATGCAGCTGGCTCAACAACTAAAGTATTTGAAAATGCCTTAGTCATTGCTGCTTCAGAAGCGCTAAACAATTCTGCATTTAATTATGATTATCCTACAGTTACGGATGGTTGGATTTTTAAAGGAGATGCTATTAGGCAGTGGGAAGAAACCTCAAATGGTGTTTACAGTGGCTATAAAGGCATAAAATTGAGAGGTAACAGCAACGCAATGACAGGAACTGCTTATTCTATAGTTTCTCCATCATTTAACTTTGAAGGTACAACCAATCCTTACATTAAGTTTAATTATGCTTTTGCCCCTAACATTACAACAGGTACTACCACATCATCTGATCAAATGGTTGTTCAATATTCTGTTAACTGTGGGTTGTATTGGTCAAATTTAAAAACGGTAAGTGGTGCTGTCTTACAAACTGTTCCGTCAGCATTGTCATCTTTAGTTAATTTTGTGCCAGTAAATCAAACCCAATGGAAAGAAGTACTTGTTTCAGGTGCAACCATACCTAAGTCTGCTAACGTACGTTTCCGTATTAACTTCTTTAACGAAGGCGGAAATAACTTGTATATAGACAACCTTTCTTTTGGTAAAAATGTAGGTATGGATGATTTGAATGCAAATGACATCAGTTTAACGGTTTATCCTAATCCTTTCACTACAACAACTCAAATTGGTTATAACCTACCTGCAGCAGCACAAACAACTGTAGAAGTTTACGATTTAATTGGTAAAAAAGTAGCTGACTTGTTCAATGGAAAACAAAGTGAAGGTATCCAACAGGTAACTTTTGATAGAACTGCATTTGGCTTAACCAATGGCATGTACTTCGTAAAAATAAAGGTTGGTGAATCAGTAATAACCCAGAAAGTTTTGGTTAACTAATTTCATTTTAAATATTATTAAGAAAAAGGCCCGCAATAGCGGGCTTTTTTAGTTTTTTTATTTTGCTATTCAATGGCTTAACAATTTATTTAAAATATATTTTGGAGATTACACCGCTAAACGTACTTTTGCAGAGGAGAGTTGGCAGAGTGGTCGAATGCGGCAGTCTTGAAAACTGTTGACTGTTACAGGTCCGGGGGTTCGAATCCCTCACTCTCCGCCCAAACAAATAACCCGCAGTCGCGGGTTTTTTTGTGGTTAATTCTGTGCATAACTTGTGTTGAATTGCACAATAACTCCTCATATTTTCGTAGCATATAGACACGCACAATGAAATTCATCGTAAATAGCACAACACTTCTAAAGCAACTATCAAACATTGATGGGGTTGTAGTTTCAAAACCAATCATCCCTATTTTAAATAACTTCTTGTTTGATATTAAAGATGGGGAGCTTAAAATATCCTCAACCGATTTGGAAACTACCATGACTACGGCCATTAAGGTAGAAGCCAAGGAGGAAATGAGCATTGCTATTCCATCAAAAACAACGATTGATTTATTAAAAACATTAGCTGACCAACCCTTAGCTTTTTCTGTTAACCTAGAGAAAGGTGCAGTTGAAATTAAATACGATACAGGTCGTTTTAAATTAACAGCACAAAAAGGTGACGAGTTTCCAAAGAATCCCATTGTTGAAGACGGTAAAAAGTTTGTAATACCTGCAAAGATTTTGCAACGTGCAATTGCCAAAACGGTATTTGCTACAAGTAATGATGAACTTCGTTTAAACCTTACTGGTGTGTATATTCAACTAACCAATGATGATATTACATTTGTAGCTACTGATGCAAATCGCCTAGTACGTTATAACAGAGTAGATGTTAAACCAGGTGTTGAAGAGTCGTTTATTCTTCCTAAAAAAGCGCTTAACCTATTAAAGTCTTCGTTACCTAATGATGATACTGAAGTAACGGTTGAGTTTAACCGCTCAAATGCATTCTTTACTTTTGGTGATGTGAGTTTGATTTGTCGTTTAATTGACGAAAAATATCCTGATTACAACGCTGTTATTCCTAAAGAGAATCCCAATGTGTTGCAAATTGATAAAATGGAGTTTTCTGTTGGTGTTAAACGTGTATCAATTACATCAAACAAAACCACCCACCAAATTCGCTTAAAACTTGCGGGTAGCGAGTTAACGATAAGCGCTGAGGATATTGATTTTGAAAACGAAGCGCAAGAGAAATTAAAATGCCAATACACAGGTGAAGATTTAGAAATTGGATTCAACTCTAAATACTTATCAGAAATGATTAGTGCTGTTGATACTTCTGAATTGAAGCTGGAAATGAGCCAGCCTAACCGTGCAGGTGTATTAACACCTATGAACGGTGATGAAGGCGAAAATATTTTGATGTTGGTTATGCCAATGATGCTTAACAGTTATTAATTACTGATTTTATTAATAAATCTGCCCGACCATCAAAAAATGGTCGGGCTTTTTATTTACTTTATTTAAATTACCCATAAATTTTAAATTAACATGAGAAATTTACTTTTAGCTTTACTTTTCCCGGTATTGGTTTCGGCACAGCAAAAGATGCTTACCTTAGAAGATGCCGTAATGAAACAACGCACTACTTTGGGACCTACCCGTTTGGCTGGCCTAGCTTGGGTTCCGAAGAGCAATAAGTTTACCTACATTGGTAAAAAAGATGGGAAAGATTGTGTTATAATGCAAGACGCCATTACATTATCACGTGATACGGTTTTAACTTTAGCAAAATACAATGATGTTTTAGGTAAGGCCGATGTGGGTTTAAAACCTCTTGAACGCTTGCCGTTGGTTACTTGGTTAAATGAAAATAGTTTCCGCTTTACCATCAAACAAAACCTTTATGAAGCCGACTTAAAAACAGGCAAGGTTGATGTGTTTTGTTATTTGCCTGAAGGTGCTGAAAATACAGACATTGAACCGCTAACAGGAAGAGTGGCTTATGTTAATAATCATAACCTATTTGTTAGCACAAAAACTTCGGTATTGCAAGGTGGTTCTTCAATTAGAAATACTGATGACGGTACTAAAGGCGATATGTTAACTAAAGATGGTTCTTTTGGATTTGAATACGGCATTGCAGTGCACCGTAATGAGTTTGGTATTGATAAAGGAACATTTTGGTCGCCTAATGGAAACAAATTAGCTTACTACCAAATGAACGAAAGTCTAGTAACCGATTATCCAGTTTATGATTTAACAAAGAAACCAGCTTCTACTAAAAACATCAAATACCCGATGGCAGGGGAGGCTAGCCATGTAGTTAATGTTTGGGTTCACGATTTTGTTAAAAAGCGAACTGTTAAACTTGCCACTGGTTCACCACTTGATCAGTACTTAACCAATGTAGCTTGGCATCCTGGCGAAGAAAAAGTTTATATAGCCATTGTTAATCGCGAACAGAATGAAATGAAGTTGAATGAATACGATGCTGTAAGCGGTGTATTCACCAAAACATTATTTACAGAAACCAATCCTAAATACGTTGAGCCTGAGCATCCGCCAATATTTTGTAAAAACAATCCAAAACAATTTATTTGGATGAGTGAACGCAATGGTTTTAACCATATGTATTTATACAATAGTAATGGTCGTTTAGAGCGTCAGCTAACCAAGGGCAACTTTGATGTTACCCAGTTTGTTGGCTTTAATAATAAAGGCGATGAAGCTTTTTATATTGCTTCCAGTGAAGATGGAATGAACCGCTATTTATATAGTGTAAATTTATCAACTGGGAAAATGGTCAGGATTACCATGACTGATGGCGTTCACACGGTAATGATGAATGATAATGGAGAGTTGTTTTTGGACTCTTATACTAGTGCAACAACGCCTAGAAATATTGCTTTGTTAAATGCTAATGGGCAAGAAAAAGCAGTATTGACAAATGCTATTAATCCAATTGCTGATTATAAAAAATGTGATATGCAATTGTTTAAAATTAAAGCTGCCGATGGTATTACTGATCTAAATTGTCGCATGTTTTTGCCTGCC